>CAMHDB010000025.1 GCA_946183715.1 uncultured Oscillibacter sp. | reverse complement strand
CGCCTCTACGGCGGCTCCTTTATTGAGAAGTTCACCCCGGAACTGTTCTTGTCTTACCTCGGACGCCTCGAAAAGATTATCATTCGCGCCTTGCAGAGCGTGGGCTACCACGCGCCGTTGCCCTTCCGCGAACTGCTCAAACTTGCCGACGGCATTATCGGGCGCGGCGACAAAATGGGGGAGGGCTGGCTTCTCACGGCGGAAATGGTCGAACTTATCCGCTCCGGGTACGAGAATATCATCTGCGCGCAGCCGTTCGGGTGTCTGCCAAACCACATTTGCGGGAAGGGCATGATTAACAAAATCCGCGAACTCTACCCCAGTGCCAACATTACGCCCATCGACTACGACCCCAGCGCCACACAGGTCAATCAGGAAAACCGCATTAAGCTCATGCTCGCTGTCGGGAGGGAGCGCTTGCAGGAGACGCTCGGCTTCCGGAAGAGCGCGCCGCCGGAGGGCGTCCCGGAGACGCCGAATGTCTCCGAACAGCGTACCGTGGCGCTGGCCTGACAGGCAAAACATACCTCTTATGTTGTGGCGTCGGGCGCACCTCTGCATTCCCTTTGGCAACGGGGAAGGGAAGAGCCTTCCCGCCCGAATGACCTTTTTCGCCTCCCTCGCAATGCGGGGGAGGCGTCGCTTGTACAAAAATATCACACCGCCGCACGGCTCGACAAAAAACGAGGGACGGCGGGTGTATAATCGTGGGGTATCCGGAATCCGGAAAGATTCCGCACCGGCGGAAGGCAGACAGGACGACTCATGACAGGAGATGTGGCATGGAAATTCAGGAAAGGGCAGGGGAGAGGACGCTGTCATTGGTATTTTCCGGGGAAATGGACCATCATGGAATCCGTGACGCTCTGCGCCGCGTGGAATTGGCTGTCGACGCGGCGTTGCCCCGAACGCTGACTCTGGATTTCGGCGGCGTGACATTTATGGACAGTTCCGGAATCGCGTTGATTTTGCGCGCCCAACAGCGGATGCAGTCACTGGAGGGCGGTATGATTCTATGCAACGTGCCGCAACAGGCGAAACGGGTGCTGGAAGCCGCTGGAATCAATCGACTTGTCACAATAAAAAGCTGACATTTTACGTAAGATAATATATCATGATATGACTTATGACTTATGTCTATTTTGGCAAAACAAAATTGTACTAAACGCCGCTTTGTAAGGACAGTCGGCGGCAACGGGAAACAGGGAGGTACATAATGAAAAAAACGCCTGTCAACGAGGTAAAACTGAAGTTTCCAAGCCGGAGCAGTAATGAAGGCTTCGCGAGGGGGACTGTGGCGTGTTTCGCGGCGCAGATGGACCCAACGTTGAGTGAATTGGAGGATATCAAAACCGCGGTCAGCGAGGCCGTAACCAACGCTATTTTGCATGCTTATCCGGACACTATCGGCACAGTTTCGCTGAAAATCCGAATTTTGCAGGAGAATCTTCTTGAAATCACTGTACGAGACCGGGGGCGGGGCATTGCGGACGTGGAGCAGGCCCGCCAGCCTATGTTTACCACCGGGGGAGAGGGGAGGAGCGGCATGGGCTTCACGATTATGGAAAGTTTCATGGATAGTGTGTCGGTACGTTCCACGCCGGAGCGCGGGACGACAGTCGTCATGAAGAAACGGCTCTCCGAGAAGTCGCGGAAACGGGCATGAGCGTCACTCTCGACTTATTGCGCGCGGCTCAGGAGGGCGACAGGGAGGCGTGCGAAAAAATCGTGGTAGAGAACAGCGGACTGGTCTGGAGCGTGGTACAGCGTTATCAGGGACGCGGCTCGGAGCGGGAGGACCTGTACCAATTGGGCTGCCTTGGACTTTTGAAGGCGATTCAGGGCTTTGACTTCAATTACGGCACTTGCTTTTCTACCTATGCGGTGCCGAAAATCGTGGGGGAAATTCGCCGCTTTCTGCGCGACGACGGGCCATTAAAGGTAGGGCGCGGAATCAGGGAGAAAGCGCAGGAAGTGTACAACGCCCGGATTCGGCTTCAACAGGAATTGGGGAGGGAACCGACCCTTTCCGAAATAGCGGATGTCACCGGGTTTTCATCAGAGGAAATCGCGAGGACGGAAACGGCAGTCCGCCCTCCGGAATCGTTGCAGCAGGAATTGTCTGACGGATTTCCGCTGGAACAGATGTTGGGCACGGAAGGCCCGGAAGAAGGCATAGTAGAACGAATCGCGTTGCGGGAGGCCGTGAACCAACTGCCCGAGAAAGAGCGCATGACGATTCTTCTACGCTACTTCAAAAATATGACGCAGGTGCAGACTGCGCGAATTTTGAAAGTGTCGCAAGTGCAGATTTCGCGCTTGGAACGTCAGGGTTTGAAGCGTCTCCGGAAAATCCTCCTTGACGAGTGAAGGAGACGCGTATATAACGGTTGCAAAGCTGTCTGGCCCGATTTAGCAGGAGAGAGGTAGTCAAGGCTGTCACGACTGAATAACATTGGGTGTTTTGTGTAACCGACAGACAATAGCCGTCTTTCGGGCGCTATATAACAGGATAGAGTCGGTCTTCTTTGAGGGTTGGCTTTCTTGGGCTGACTGCCCCGGCAGAGCGTGGACAAGTCGCCCATTCGTGCGAGGGGAAGGGAAGAAGCTCCGCTTGAAAAGCCGCTGACAGACGACTGGCTCGAGTAGAGAAGGGGAGAGGGGAGAATGCCGCAAGAGTGTGAAGTGATGGCATTCCGGAAGCGGTTGAAGTCAGCCGGATACACGAACATCCGGATTTACCGGGACGATTCGTGGGCGAACCGTGACCGTGACCTGTACCTTGCCAGCGCGGTGGAACCGTTAGCCGGGCAGACTGTCCGGGTGACGCTGAGCGGCGTCCAGATGTACCACGCCTTCCGGCGCCAGCGGGGCGGGATACTTTCCGGCGCGTCACCCGTTTTCGGGAAGCGGGATACCTTCCAGCGGGTACTCTGAAGTCGGCGCTTGACGGAAGCGGGGGAGGCGTAGTAGAATAGGAAGAGAGGAGGGAAGGCGGAATATGACAGGTTGTCACAATTGAACAAAATAAAAATTTTGTTCAATTATGAAGAGGAGAGCCGAAAATCTACGCTTCCGGGACGCCGTTCCGCCGTGAAAAACAATGTCTGACTACCGTACCAGCGCGCCGCCGATTCTGCGGGAATTTCTGTCGTATCACGAGATTATCAAAGCGCATTCCAAAGCCACCGTCGACGAGTACTTTCTGGATTTGCGGAACTTTTTCCGATACCTGAAGCAAACGCGGAATCCGGAACTGTACAACGTGGATTTGCGGGAAGTCGATATTTCCGATGTCGATTTGTCCTTCGTATCCACCGTGACCGTCGCGGAGGTCTACGCCTACATGACCTACCTGAGCCGCGAACGGCCCAGACACCAGAACAGTATCCGGACGGAATACGGCCTGAACGCGGCCTCGCGGGCCCGGAAAATCATGGCTATCCGCTCTTTTTACAACTATCTCACCACGAAAACCCACCAGTTGAAGGAAAATCCCGTCCGGGACTTGGACACGCCGAAGCGGAAAAAATCCCTTCCGGAGTACCTGACGCTGGAGGAGAGCTTATGTCTGCTGGAATCGGTGGAGGGCAAGTATCAGGAGCGCGACTACTGCATGCTGACGCTGTTCCTGAACTGCGGCCTGCGCATTTCCGAACTGATTGCCCTGAACATCTCGGACATTCAGGGCGAGACCCTGCGCGTACTGGGCAAAGGGAATAAAGTACGCATTCTGTACCTGAACGACGCGTGCCGGGAGGCGATTCGGGCCTATTTGGAGGTACGGCGCCCGGTCAGCGGGAAGTACGCGGACGCGCTGTTTCTCTCGTCGCGGGACACGAGGCCGAGCCGTTCCACCGTTCACGCGATGGTCAAGCGGAGCCTGAGCGTGGCCGGACTGGACAGCAGACGTTACTCCGCGCACAAACTCCGCCACACCGCCGCCACGTTAATGCTCCAAAACGGCGTCAATTTGAAAGCGGTACAGGAAGTTTTGGGACACGAGCACCTGAACACCACGGAAATTTACACCCATATTGACAATGAAGGCCTCCGCGCCGCCGCCAAGGCCACTCCCCTTTCGCGCGTCAAGCGCGGAAAGCAGAAGAAAGAGCCGGATTCGGACGAATGAAAAATCCCCCCTTCCCTTTCGGGAACGAGGGAACGGGATGATAGGATTTATAATAAGGAAGGAGAAGCAGTCACCACGGGGCGCAAAGCGGATTCTGACCGGTACGAGAGCAGGAGATTCCGGTCACGCCGAGCAATCGGGCGATTTCCGTCTTTCCGAGGATACTCTTTCCGTTTTCGTACCAGACGAAGTAGCGGAACCCTTGGCGCGTCGTATAGACTGTGTACGGCATTTGATATTGAACAGACCAGCCGGTTTCCGTGCCGGGCAGTTGCAGGTACTGCCGCAGAGCGTCGGTATCGGGCGACACCGGGGAACCGGAGAGCAAATCGCCATTCTGCCCGATTTCCCACGCGGTCGGGCGGAGACTGACACCGAGCGCCAGTTTGGAACTGTCGGGCACCGCCTCCGACAGCTTCCAGAGGGACAGGTACACAGCGCTTAACGGGGCCGGGGCCTCGTTCTTGTAGGCCTCCGTGGCAAGGAAATTGTTCAGGTTGTCGGCGTCGTAGTCGTAGGCCGTCAGGATGATTTTGTCGGCGATTTCGGCAATAGCGCGGCAGTCGTAGCCGTCGTCCCAGTGTCCGGCGGACAGGTACGGCGCGACGCAGACATAAAGCCCCTTCCCTGTCGGGGCGAGCGCGTCGCGCAGTTCGGATAGAAATTCCGTAAAGAGGCTCCGCTGTTCTCTGTGCAGTCCCTGAAAGTCGACGGTGACGCCGCCGTAGGGGTTGCGCCCCAGCGCGGGATACGGCACAGTCAGCTCGTCGAGAATCTGCCCGACAGCCTCCTCCCTGCCTTCCCGGGAGGCGAGCAGTTTGTCGACGCCTCCGGCGGCGTCCATAAAGACACTGAGATACAGTTTCGCGCCGTCGGCTGTCACGTCGCCCACGATTTTTTCGTAATCCGGCGGGACAAAGCGCGCCTCTGAAACACCTGCTTTCGTAGACAGGACGGCGCGCGAATTGACCCACGTCATACGGCTCCATTCGACGCTGACCGCGTTCGCCGGGGGATTGAACGCGGGGTACGCGGCAGTGTAAAAGATATGACGGAAGTCGGTTTCGCGCCGGAGTCTCTCGTAAACGCGCGTGAGCATAGCGGCGGCCTGCGCGCGGGTCGCCGTGGCGTCGGGCCCGAAACTGGTGTCCGACAACCCTTTCGTCATGCCGATGGTGTAGGCAATGACGGCGTAGCCCTCCTTCCCCGCCGGAAGGTCAAGGAAGGGCGTCGGATTCTCCGCGACGGGGGCCGATATCTGGCCGGAATCGAACTGGTTGGAACTCAATGACAGCGCGGCGTCGTTCAGTCCCAGCGCCCTGACGAGCATTTCCGCCATGTCGCCCCGGGTGACCGGCTCATTGGGGCGGAAGGGAATCGAATCCGGCACGACCTCGCGCGCCACGGCACGGGAAGGCGCCTCGTGGTAGGTTTTGGGGAATCCGTCCGGCAGTTTCATGATGTCCGGCAAAGGCTCGCTGTCCGCGTCAGAAAATCGCATTCTGTCCAGCGACGGCGCGCTGTCAGTGGCGGAGAATAGCATTTTGTCCAGCACCGTGACGAACTGCGCGCGGGTCATGGGGTCTGAATAACCGAAAGAGGTGTCGCTTGTTCCTTTCATCAGGCCGTATTCTATGGCCTTTCTGACCTCGTCGCCGAGTGCGCTGTCGGGCACGTCGGCATACGTAGCGCGGGCCGATTGTGTCCCGCATAGAATCAGGATGGCGGCGGGTAACAGTGTCGAAAGCAGTATGAGTTTCCGTTTCATGTAAAATCCTCCTCCCCGTTCCGCACAGACGCCCGCGCCGCTCTGACTGATGATTACAACTGGCGGAGAGCGTCCACAAGCGCGGTCTTGCTTTCCGTTTTGGCGTCCTTCTGCTTGATGATTCTGGCGGGACTGCCCGCGACGACGGCGTTTGCGGGAACGTCCTCAATGACGACGGCCCCGGCGGCCACGACCGCCCCCGCGCCGATGTGGACGCCCTCAATCACGACGGCGTTGGCCCCGACGAGTACATGGTCTTCCACAATGACAGGCGTCGCGGAAGCCGGCTCCACGACCCCGGCAAGGACGGCCCCCGCGCCGATATGGCAGTATTCGCCCACTGTGGCGCGCCCGCCTAACACGGCACCCATATCAATCATGGTACCCCTGCCCACGACCGCGCCGATATTGATAACCGCGCCCATCATAATGACCGCGCCGTCGCCGATTTCGACCTTCTCGCGGATAATCGCGCCGGGTTCGATACGGGCCTTGACGCCTTTCAAGTCCAGCAGGGGCACGCCGGAGTTGCGGCGGTCGTTCTCTATGATACAGTCCTTGATTTTTCCGGCGCTGACCTTGAGAACAGGTTCCAGTTCGGCCCAGTCGCCGAAGACAATCAGGCTTTCGGTGTTGCCGCGCTCGTCGCGGGCACCGCGGAATACAGAGGCGTTTCCGAAATCCACCGGGCCTGTGACATTCAGGTAGAGCTTGACCGGGGTTTTCTTCTCGGAGTTGGCGATATAGTCGATAATTTCCTGTGCGTTCAGGGAATCCATAGCAAGTTCTCCATTTCAAGACATCTGTTGTCTGTTGTAAGTTGTTTTCTCTCCTCTCTTTCGGGCGGAAACCCGTCAGTCCCCGAAAAGGAGCGTTTGCAGGTCATAGACGCCGTTCGGCTTGCCGGGGAGCAGTCTGGCCATGCGGAGCGCGCCGTTGACGAAAATCTGACGGCTCGCGGCGCGGTGCGTGAACTCCAGTTCCTCATCCTGCCCGAAAAAGTGTACGGTATGCGTCCCGGCGACGGTGCCGCCGCGCAGGGCGTGTACCCCGATTTCGTTCGGACGCCGCTTTCCTACGTCGCCCTCCCTGCCGTAAGTCGGCGTGAGCGCGTGCGCCGGGTCGATTGCGTCCAGAAACAGCTTTGCGGTACCGCTGGGGGCGTCGGTCTTCTGGTTGTGGTGGGTTTCGGTGATTTCCACATCGTAGCCGTTGAGAATCGGCGCGACGAGTTTCAGTACCCGGTAGAGCACGGCGACACACAGGGAGTAGTTCGCGCTCCACAGAACCGGGGCAAATTCGCCGAGACTTTCAAAGAGGCGCTTCTGCTCGTCGCTCAGTCCGGTGGTGCCGGACAGGAGCGGCGTCCCCGTGCGGCGGACGTAGTCGGCGAGGTACGGCAAAGCCTCCGGGCGCGAAAAGTCCATCATGACATCGGCGACCTCGCCCTCTTTCGCAAGGTCATCAATGTCGAACTCGTCGAAAGAAGCGGCGATAGTGTCGCCGTCGGCCTCCGCCGTCGACTGAATCATCTGGCCCATACGGCCCCGGCCAATCAGCAGAATTTTCATAGGTGCCTCCCTTCCTTTATACAAGACCCTCGTCACGGAGCGTCGTCCATAGGTCGATACGGTGCCCCTCGCTCATCTCGCACAGGGGCAGGCGCAGAGACCCGGCGGGCAGTCCCATCATGTTCATGGCGCTTTTCACCGGAATCGGATTCACTTCCATGAACAGGTCATTCATGAGTTGCAAATGCTTCAAGTGCGTTTCGAGTGCCTGTTGCTGACGCCCCGCGAGGTAATCCGTCACGATGTCGTGGCAGACGCGCGGGCAGACATTCGCGTACACCGAAATGACGCCGCTCCCGCCGATACTCAAAATGGGAATCGTGATATCATCGTTGCCGGAGTAGAGCGCGAAGTCGGGTCCGACGAAGCGCGCGATTTTCATGGCGTAGGACATATCGCCCGAGGCCTCTTTGATTCCGGCAATGCGGGGGTGTTTGCTGAGCTGTTCGACCACGGAGACCGGAATCGAGCACGCGGTGCGTCCGGGGACGTTGTAGAGCAGGCAGGGAATGTCCACGGCGTCGGCGGCGGCTGTGAAGTGGCGGTACATCCCCTCCGGGTTGGCCTTGTTGTAGTACGGCGCAATCAGCAGAAGCGCGTCGGCGCCCATGTCCTGATAACGCAGGCTCATTTCCCGCTGGGTGGCGGTGGAGTTGGAACCGCTCCCGACAATCACCGGGACGCGTCCGGCAACGGTCTTGATGGTGTGTTCGACTACGGCGGCGTCCTCCTCGTGGCTCATCGTGGAGTATTCCCCGGTGGTGCCGAGGGCCAGAATGGCGTCGGTGCCCTCGCTGATTTGGCGTTCGAGCAGGACGGTCAGCGCGTCGAAGTCGACGCTCCCATCGTCGCGGAATGGCGTAATCATGGCGACGATGGAGCCCCGCACGTTTTCAAATTTCATAGAAAAGCCTCCTTCACAGGCGAATTGCGCGGACGGGGCGAATTGAGGCCGGGGACGTTCCGGAAAAACAACAGCCGGGGGAATGTTCCACCGGCCCGCGCCGTCAAAACGGCACAAAAACAACGGATAGCGCCCCCGCGAAGACCTCGCGGACAGTGCCGCGCGTATTCCGCACGGCCCCACCGCCCGCCCGCGCCCGGACGGACAATTCGGCGGAAAAGCCTCTGCCCCGTTCACAGTCTGCCGACTCCGGGGGGTTCGCCGTTTTTGCGCCTCTATCCCCTTTTTTTATCATACCATGTTTTTCCCCGCCGCGCAAGGGTTTTTTCGGAAATGGGGCTGGAAAAATGTGTACAGTTCCCGTCTCCGGGCGCGCAATGGTGACAAAACGACGCCGGATTGTCACCGGTCGTTCTTGACACGGACAGTCAGTCACGATATAATGCTGAAAATAGCGAAAAATCCGCGACAACAGCCATTTCCCACGCGGAATTGGCAGAAAATGGAAATTTGAAATTTGAGGAGGGCTTTGCATGAATCTGGAATACAAGCGAATCCGGGCGGCGCTGGCGTGCGTTCTGTGCGCGGCGGCGCTGGCATTCCCGGCGCGGACGGCGCAGAACGCGGCATATGCCGTGGAACTGCCCGAGGCGGAGGCCGCCGACACGGACAACAGCGCGCTGTTCTACGAATACCTGCTCCGGCGGGCGGGCGTGTCGGACGGGGCCGAACTGCTGTCCGACGCCCGCTCCCGCCTCAGCGAAAAGGACAAGGAACTGTATGACATCCTCAAAGAATTTGTCTCGGAAATCGCAAGCGGCGAACAGACTGAAACGGTTCTGGTTATCTCCTATGACGACTTTCCCCTGACGTGGACGGCGGCGGAATTGGGCGTGTCGAACATCTTTTCCCCGCAGGGGCAAGCGGCGCTGTCCGAGAAAATTGACGAATGCTACAACTACGATACCAACGCCGTTTTTGACGCGCTTCTTGCGGATTGCCCCTACGAATTGTACTGGTATAACAAGTCCGGCGAATCGGACGGGGGCGTTGGATTCAGCTACGTAAGTTCTCCTTATTCCGGAACCTCCACCCGGGTGACGTTCGAATCGGTTCCGACGATGACCATCAGCATGGGCGTGTCGCCGGACTACGGAAGCGGCACGACCGTCAACCGGGCGCTTCACGCGGGAATCGACAGCATTGTGTCCACCGCGACGGCGATTGTGACGCAATACGCGGGTCGCTCCGACTACGAAAAACTGCTGGGCTACTCTACCGAAATCTGTGCGCTTGTTGACTACGACCACGCCGCCGCCGACAGCCGTACAAATACGCCCTACGGCGACCCGTGGCAGTTAATTAGCGTGTTCGACGGCGACCCCGAGACCAACGTCGTTTGCGAGGGCTACTCCAAGGCGTTCAAGTACCTCTGTGACCTGAGCGCGTTCGACAGCCCGGACGTGGGGTGCTATCTGGTAACGGGCCTGCTGGGCGGCGGAACGGGGGCCGGAGACCATATGTGGAACCTCGTCACGATGGAGAACGGGCGGAGTTATCTGGCGGACGTGACCAACTCCGACAGCAACGGCGGCCCGGATTTCCTTTTCCTGAAAGGCGGCACCCCCGACAGAACAAATCCGTACTTGCAGTACACTTTCTACAACGGCTTTACCTTTGTCTACGACAACGATTCCGCCGGCCTCTGGGGAATCGAACTGCTGACGCTCGACACGGCGGACTATCAGCCGTCCGAAACTGCGTATGAGTACGGGATTCGGAACGTGACCACAAACGCCGGGGGCGTCACGGTGGAACTTGCGAACCGCTCCGGCAATGAGGCTATGCTCATAGTCGCGGCTTACGCCGAAAGCGGGAAGTTCCTCCGGGCCGTGACCGGAAGCTCGACTGACACGTCTGACAGTGTGACGCTGCCGCTGGACACCACAGGCGCGAATACTGTCAAGGCCTTCCTGCTGGACAGCGGCACGCTGATGCCTCTCTGCCCGAGCAGACCGCGCTCTGTCGGATAATCCGGGATTTCGCGCCGGGGCCGCAAATTTACTCTTGCGGTTCCGGCGTTTTTGTGGTTTAATAGGGGAAAAATTCAGAAAGAGACTGCCTGTCAGGAGGGACAGCCCATGACCCCGAAGAAAGTCGCCATTTTAACGGATTCCTGCGTAGACCTGTCGCCGGACGTTCTGCGCCAGAACAACATTTACACGGTACCAATGCGCATCCTCTGCGCCGACGGGGAATACCTCGACGGCCTCACCATACGGAGCGCCGACGTTTACAGACGCCTCCACGCCGGCGAACTCCCGAAAACGTCCCTGCCCTCTACGGAAAGCCTCGAGCAGACACTCCGGAAAATCCTCGCCGACGGCTGCGACGGCATTATTGGTATCATGGTTTCCAGCGGGATTTCCGGCACCTACAATCTTGTGCGCCTCGCGGCGGAGGAACTGGAGGCCGACAACAGCGGCGTCTCTATGAAAGTCTACGACACGCTCAGCGGCTCCGTCGGGGAGGCGCTGGTCGTGCTTCAGATTCTGGAGGACTTGAAAAACGGGTACGGTTGGCAAGAACTCACCGAACAGCGCATTCCGTTTCTGATTCGCAATACCACGGTCGCCTTCTCCGTGGACACGCTCGAATACCTGTTGAAAGGCGGGCGTATCGGCAAAGTCGCCGCCGCCGCCGGGACACTCCTGCAAATCAAGCCCCTGCTGGCCTTCTCCCCCGAGGACGGACAGCTACAGTCCGTGGCGAAAGTGCGGGGCCGGAATCAGGTGATAGGAAAGCTCACGGATTTGATGGTCAAGTACCGGGGCGAACACCGCCGTTACAATCTGGCAATCGCCAACGGCGGAGACCCCGCCGGGATGGAACTCCTCCGGGAGAAGCTGACCGCCGCCCTGCCCGACTACGGCTTTCTGTGCGAGGGGGAAATCAACGGCACGTTTAGCGTCTACATCGGCGACGGCATTCTCGGCGCCGGAATCCAACTCCTCGACTGACACGGGTTTCCTTTTCGTGCGCGATTTTCCATGCAAACGGGGGCATATTCCGCGCGCTTCGTGCCAAACTATGCGGGCGATACCCAATCGCAAAGACGACACGAACCAAGAAGGAGACTAACCATGTCTAATCAGAGTTCCAATAAAGAGAACAGCAGCAACCGCCTCAATATCCCCGAGGCCCGCGCAGCCATGGACCGCTTCAAGATGGAAGCGGCGGCGGAAGTGGGCGTCGACCTCAAAGACGGCTACAACGGCGATTTGACCAGCCGTGAGGCCGGTTCCGTCGGCGGGCAGATGGTCAAGAAGATGGTCGAATCTTACGAGAAGTCGCTGTAACGGGCGGCTGACGATACCGCCTTGCGACGGGGGTCGGTTCCACGGAACCGGCCCCCGTTTCCGCATGGTTGAAAGTCACAAAAAGCCTTGTGAAAATACTGCAAAATCACGAATTTTCGGCGCAGAAACGGCTACGCTTGACAATTCCGGCGTGAAATGATACAATTCGTTCACAAATTCCGTTGGAATGTTACCGGCCTGTCCGGGCTTGACCAACTCTGTCCGACTTCCTGTGGGCGGGGGTGGTTTGTTTTTTGTAAGGGGGCGAAGGGGTTGCGGGTCAAGAAAGTCATCAACAACAACATCCTTTGCGTCATCGACAGCCACAATCAGGAACTGATTG
>CAMHDB010000024.1 GCA_946183715.1 uncultured Oscillibacter sp. | reverse complement strand
CCTGTCCACGGCCATTATGCGCGCGGTCTTCTCCGTCCCCGGACACGCCATCTACGGCGTATTCATGGGCTCGTTCTACGGCCTCGCCAAGCGCTTTGACAGTACCGGACACCCGAGGAAGTGCCGCGCCAATCTCCGCCACGCCTTATGGGTGCCCGTCCTGATTCACGGCTTTTACGACTTCTGCCTCTCCTCTAAAGACAGCCGTTTAATCTGCGTCTTCTTCGTCTTTGAGATTGTCGTTACAATTCTTGCCTTCCGGCGCGTGCGGAAGTTCTCCCGCGACGACGCCCCCGTGACGGACAGCGCAGAATAATGCCGAACAGTTGGAGCGGCGTCCGGAAACGCCTCGAACAGGATTTGCTTTGTCCAAAACTCCGGGGGCGCGTGCAGTATTTCCTCACGCACTACCACGGCGCGCCCGATAACTACGGGCGCTTCGCCGTGCGTCTCGACGGGCGCGAAATCGTGTTCGCCAACCCCTACAACGAGCGCTTCACAAGCCGCGCCGCCAACGACGTAAAGTCCGAACTCAACGAGGCCCGTCCGTGGTGGGAACTCTACGAAACCGACAGGCCGCGCTACGACGAGATTTTCCGCCGCGCCGATTTGGCCTGTATCGAACGCGGCGCGCTGGAGATTTACCATGTCACGGACGCGCTCCGGGAATACCTGCAAGCCCCGGTTCGCGACGCGCTTTTCTCCGGAAATGCCGCCGTGCGGATGTTCGCCGTACTCGACCGCCGGGTCGGAAAGCGCACGCTCTCGCGCCTCGCGGGGAGTGTCGGACAACAGCCCGCATGGCTTCGCCCGTTCTACCGCGCCCGTCTCGCGGCGGAGGGCGTTATAAGTGATAAGAGATAGAGAACGTCCACGACCGCGCGGACAGTGGCCTGCTCTCCGTGCGGCGGAGAGGAGGCCGCTTTTCATGCCCGGTTTCATTCACGGGGAACTGGAACAGAAGATTCTCATACTCTACGTGTTCGCGCGCCTCGCCGACGCGGTACCCTTCGAGACCGCGCTTGACCTCTGCCTCTGTGACGACGGTATGCGGTATTTCGACTTCACGGAGCGTTTGCAAGAACTCGTCGATTCCGGACACCTCACCTTGTCGGAAGACCGCCTCTATGCGATTACGGACAAGGGCCGCCGCGACGCCGAAATCTGCGCGGGGGATTTGCCCTACACCGTCCGCGCGCGCTGCGACCGGAGTACCAGCGCCTGTAACCGCGCCCTGCGCCGACAGGAACAGGTTCGTTCGTGGGTGTCGACGCGCAAGAACGGTACCTTTACGGTGCATATGGTTCTCGACGACGACATCGGGAATCTGATGGACTTGCAGGTAGTCGCGCCACAGCGGCCACTCGCCGACACGCTCTCCCGGCGCTTTCGGGAGAACCCGGAGCGCATTTACTCCCGCCTCATGGACGTGCTTCTACAGGAGGAGCCGCAACCCCCCGGGACGACCTAGGCGGGTTTTCGCGCAAGACGACGTTTTCCGCGCCCAGCGTCTGACGCGCCTCGTCGACTAACGCCGGGTGCGGCCCGACACGCACAGTACGCAGTTCCCCGGTGTCCGCCATGCGGATTTTCACCGGGGCGTCGCCCGGAAACATGTTGAACACCAGAAACATATGCCGCGCCTTCGGGTCGTTCGCGCCCGGAAAGCGTAAATACAGCGTCTCGTTCCTTGGGGCGGGGCGTTCCCGTACAGTGGGCGCGTCGTTCATCGCCGTGAGCGAATAGGCCGTGTCGCAGAGGATTTGCGGCGCTTTCTCGTCGCGTACCGACAGCCGCCCCGTAATCAGCGCCAGCTCGTTCTCCCGCAGGTACGCCCCCGACGTTTCGAGCGTCCGCTGAAAGCAGAGCAATTCCATGACGCCCGTGCCGTCGTCCAGCGTGACGTAGGCCATGAGCGTATTGTTTTTCGTCGTGCGCGTCTTGGAACCCGTCACAATCCCCGCGACGCTGATTTGCTGTCCGTCGGCGTAGCGTACCGGCCCGGTGTCGCGCGCGAAGTCCTTCAGGATAGCGCCTATGGACGGAATCCGCAGGCGCTCCACCGTCGCGCGGCAGGCGTCCATCGGGTGGCCCGAAAAGTACAGGCCTGTTGTCTCCCGCTCCATGAACATCAACTCAGTCGGCGGGCGCTCCGGAATGTCGGGCAGGGGGATTTCCGCCGAGGCGTTTTCCGGCGAGAGTGAGAACATGTCGATTTGTCCGGCGACGTTGCGCTTTTGCCGCTCCGCCACGTCCTGTAATACCCTCTCGTACACGGCGAGCATTTGCGCGCGGTTCGCGCCCGTGCAGTCGAACGCCCCCGCGTGTATGAGGTTCTCCACCGCGCGGCGGTTGAGTTCCGTTTCCGTACCCGCCATGCGTTCGCAGAAGTCCTGTAACGACGCGAACGGCCCCTTTTCCCGCTCTTCCAGTACGGCGAGTATGAACGCGCGCCCCACGTTCTTTATCGCCGACAGCCCGAAGCGGATGCCGCCCGCCTCCACCGTGAACACGTCCCGCGAACAGTTGATGTCGGGCGGGAGTAAGGCTATCCCGAAGTCCTTGCACTCGCCGACGTACTCCGCGATTTTCTCCGAGCTGTCCAGTACGGAAGTCAGCAGGGCCGCCATGTATTCGCGGGTATAGTGGCATTTCAGATAACCCGTCTGGTAGGCGAGCACGGCGTAGGAGACCGCGTGGGCCTTGTTAAAGGCGTAGTTCGCGAAGTCGTAGATTTCCTGATAAATCGCCTCCGCGACGGCCTCCGGAATCCCGTTTGCCACACAGCCGGAAATGTTCCGCGCGGGGTCTCCGTGTATGAAGGCGTCCTTTTCCTTCTGGATTTGGGCGGCCTTCTTTTTCGAGATTGCGCGGCGCACCATGTCGGCCTGTCCGAGGGAGTAGCCGCCGAGGCGCTGGAAAATCTGTATGACCTGTTCCTGATAGACGATACAGCCGTAAGTGACGGACAGAATCGGCTCTAAGGACGGGTGACGGTACGTGACCTGTCGGGGGTCGCGGGCGCAGGCGATAAAGCGCGGTATGGAATCCATAGGCCCCGGGCGGTACAGCGCTATCACCGCCGTAATGTCTTCTATGCTTTTCGGTTTCAGCCCGACACAGACGCCCGTCATACCCGCCGATTCAATCTGGAATACGCCCGACGTTTTGCCGCCGGAAATCATGTCGAATGTCGCGGCGTCGTCCTCCGGGATGTCCTCCAGCCGGAAGCCGGGTTCGCGTTCCTGTACGCGCTTGACGGCGTCGTCGAGAATCGTCAGGTTCCGCAGGCCGAGGAAGTCCATTTTCAGCAGGCCGAGTTCCTCCAGCGTCGTCATGACGTACTGACAGACGACCGTATCCTCGTTTTTGGCCAGCGGGACGTACTCGTACACCGCGCGGCGCGTAATCACGACGCCCGCCGCGTGCGTCGACGCGTTGCGCGGCATGCCTTCCAGCGAGCGCGCCGTGTCGATGAGGTGCCGCACTTCCTGACGGTCGCGGTAGAGGTCGGCGAGGGGTTTGGAAAGCTGTAAGGCGTCGTCGAGGGTGACGTGCGGCCCGGCGGGCACCTGTTTGGCGATGTGGTCGGCGTCGGCGTAGGAAATGCCCATCACGCGCGCCACGTCGCGGAGTACGGCCCGCGCCGCCATCGTGCCGAACGTCACGATTTGCGCCACATGGCTTTCGCCGTACTTCCGCCGCACGTACTCCACCACTTCCCCGCGCCGCGTGTCGCCGAAATCCATGTCGATGTCGGGCATACTCACGCGCTCCGGGTTCAGGAAGCGCTCAAAATAGAGGTTGTACTTGACCGGGTCAATGTCCGTAATGCGGAGGCAGTAGGAGACCATCGACCCGGCGGCGCTCCCGCGCCCGGGGCCTACCGGAATCTGTACGCTCCGCGCGTAGCGCACGAAGTCCGAGACTATCAGGAAGTAGTCGGTGAACCCCATGCGGTCAATCATATTCTGTTCGTACTCGAGCTGTGCGCGGTGGGAGTCGTCGCCGCCGTAACGCTCCCGGTATCCGGTGTCGCAAAGCTCTTTCAGGTACGAGAAGCTGTCGTAGCCCGGCGGCAACTGGTATTCCGGTAAATGGTACGTCCCGAACGTAAACTCGACGTTGCAACGGTCGGCGATGCGCGACGTATTCTCCAAGGCGTCCTCGTAGGCCGAGAACAGCGCCGACATTTCCTCCTCGCTCCGCACGTAAAAGCGGCGCGGCTCGTATCGTAAACGGTTCGCGTCGTCGAGCGTCTTTCCAGTCTGGATACACAGCAAAATATCGTGGGTTTCGGCGTCCTCCGGGCGCAAATAGTGCGCGTCGTTCGTGGCGACCATCGGAATCCCGGTTTCCTGATGAATGCGCAGAATGCCCCGGTTGACCTCCGCCTGTTCGGGAATGCCGTGGTTCTGCAACTCCATGTAGTAGTGCTCCGGGCCGAAGATGTCGCGCATTTCGAGCGCGTGGGCCTTTGCGGCGTCGTAGTCGCCGCCCTTCAACTGCCGCGCCAGTTCCCCGGCCAGACAGGCCGACAGCGCAATCAGTCCGGCGTGACGCTCCCGCAACAAGTCCATGTCGACGCGCGGGCGAAAGTAAAAGCCCTCCGTCCACGCCGCCGAGACCAGATAGCACAAGTTCCGGTAGCCCTCCTCGTTTTCGCACAGCAGGACTAAATGACGGTTTTCGGCGTCGAACTCGCGGACTTTATCGAAGCGCGTCCGCCCGCGCGGGGCGACGTACACTTCACAGCCGATAATGGGCTTGATTCCGGCGTCCTTACACGCCCGGTAGAAGTCAATGACGCCGTACATCACGCCGTGGTCGGTAATCGCGCAAGCCGTCTGCCCGAGTTCTTTCAGGCGTTCCGGGAGTTTGGCTATCCGGCAGGCGCCGTCGAGTAAGCTGTATTCCGTGTGCAGGTGCAGGTGGACAAACGACATGGAATCGCCTCCCGTAAATTACGCCAGACCGCGCTCTTTGATAATGGCCTCCGCGATTTCCGCCGCCGTGACAATCATAATGCGGCAGTGCTGTTGCGGGTTGAGGCCGAGACGTTTCGCGGCGGGGGTGGTGTCGTTGGGCGTGAATTTCAGCGGCAACAATTCCTGACAGCGCAACGCCCCGAATTTCTCCCTGAACCGCGCCTGAAATTCTTTCGACAGCGCGACAGCCTCGCGTTTCACGGCGGCGGGGTTGCCGGGGTCGACGGGTACCAGCATACCAAGCGCCATGACGGCCCCCGTAATCGCGCCGCAGAGTTCGCCAGTGCCCGCGCCGTTGCCGAACCCGCCCCCGATTCGCAGGCTCTCCGCCTCGCTCAACCCGGTTACGTCCGAAAACGCCGCCAACAAGCTTTGCGCACAATTGCACCCGCTTTCATGGTACTTGCACGCTCTTTCTGTTCTTTCCATGATGATATCTCCTCTTTATGTCAGTTGTGTTCAACCCCCGCGCGTGCGGGGAAAAATCTGAAAATGTCGCTAGCACGCTTTGACAGCAAGGAGCACCCCCGCGTGTGCGGGGAAAATCAATTGGCTCCATTAAAATCGTATTTGTCGCTTTTGCCGAGGTTGCACTGGTCGCAGAGCGTCCGGAGGTTGTCCGGGACGGTCAGGCCGCCTTTCGCGACGGGCAGAATATGGTCGACGTGCAATTTGACGCCCTCGCGCGCCGTGCGCCCGCACAGCACACAGCGGAAATTGTCGCGTTTCATGATGTCGTAGCGCAGGGAATCCGTCATGAGGCTCCGCTGGTACGCCTTGGACGCCTGAAAGTCGACGTTCTTCCGGTACTGTTTCGCGACGCCCTCCATCTGCTTTACGGTGTAGTCGGCGGTGCGCGAATAGTGGTTCTTGCCTTTCGGGCTGGTGTACTCCGCCGTGCAGTGGAAGACCGGGGACGTAATGGGCTTGCGCAGGTGCCGCTTGCATATCTTGACTTGCAACGGGTCGAAGAAGCGGACGCGCACGGCCTCGCCCGGCTTGACGCCCAGAAGCTGTTCGACTTCCGCCTTGTACTTGCGGTATTTTTTGTCGTTGTTCGACGCGCTCTCCAGAATCGCGCCGAACGCGTGCGGGTTGCGCCCGTACTCGTCCAGAAAGAAGCGCTCGAAGTCGTAGCGCTCCAACTGCTTGCGCGAATTGAGGTTGACTTTGTACTCGTAGCGTGTCTTGATTCCGTCGTCGAACTCGCAGGCCCTGTTCAAAGCGCGGAGTGCGCGGTACTTCCGCCCGAACAGGAGAATAAGAACTACCCGGACGAAGTGGAGTAGAAGTAACGCGACGGGGACGCCGATTATCACAAATAGTAGTGTCTCGACCGTCCAGCCGTCGGGGAGCGGCGGGAGGCCCGGGATTTCTTTTTTCGACAAAATATCCTGCCACGGCGTACCGCTGAGCAGGTTGTGCCACATATCCAGCATGGTTTACTCTTCCTTCTCTCTGATTTCGGAGGCCGCCGCCAGTTCGGTCAGCTTGCGCAGACGGTGGTTTAGACAGGATTTCGTCACGGGCGGGTCGAACTCGTCGGCCAGTTCGCTCAGCGACAGTTCCGGGTACTCCAGACGCAATGCCGCCGTCAACTGTAACTTGTCCGACAGGCGCTCCAACTGTCCGGTGTCGCGGAGTTTGCGGATGGCCTCGGCCTGTTCGCGGGAGGCCTCCACGGACTTGTCGACATTCGCGGTGTCGCAGTTGAGGCGGCGGTTGACGCTGTTCCGCAGACGCTTCTCGTCTTTGGCGTTGAGGAGGCGCGCGGCGGCGTCGGGCGCGCCGATGAGACGCAGGAAGTCGGCGATTTGCCCGCTCTGCTTGAAGTACGTGATAAAAGTCCCGTTGCGCTGTAGGGTCTTGGAGGGGAAGTCCAACTCGCGGAGGAGGGCTTGCAACTCGCGCCCGACTTGTACGTGGGAAGTCAGCAATTCGAGATGGTAGCGCTTTTGGGGGTCGGTGACGCTCCCGCCCGCGAAGAATGCTCCCCGTAAGAACGCCGCCCGACAGCAGTCGTCCTCCAGCATGGCGAAATTGATGTGCAGTACGGGCGTCTGCCGCGGGTCGTAGCCCAGCGCGGAGATGACGCGCCGGAGTTTCTCCGGACTGCTAAAGCGAAAGACGTACTTGCCGGGGGCGTGGAAATCGGGGAGGGCGTCGAAACGGAGGTGGAAGGCCCGGTAGAACAGTTTCGGGAGGCGCGCGGCGAAGAGCGGGTTTTCCGTGATGATGCGGATTTCGCCGTACTGGAACGTATTGCAGTAGAGCAGGATTCCGTAGGCCTCGGCGCGCGCGCAGCAGAGTTTCCGGACGGGCACGCGGCAAAGCTCCTGTTTGGTTTCGTAGGAAAACGACACCGCGACACCCTCCTTTTACAATGTTCTTTTGCTCCCGTCCGGGCCGGAAATTTAGCCGTCTCCCCGGCCCGTTCAGGACTGGAAACGGTCTCCGGCGATGCGGAAGGCCCGTTCCGAATAGAGTACGAGAATCTCCCGGGCGAGGCGCTGGAAATGGTGCAGTACGCGCCCCTCCCTGACCGTCGACAGCGGGCGGCTGACGACTTCCACGCCCAGTCTCTGACAGCGCCCGGCGTCGAGTACGACGGGCGCGGCGCCCTCTAAAGCGTAGCGTTCGGCGGCGCTTTTCGGTACGCGGCTGGACGTGACAAGGCACAGCGGGAACAGTCCCGGCGCGGAGTGCTGAAAAATCGCCGAAATGTGGTCGGATACCGTGTAATTCTCGGTCTCGCCGTCCTCGGTCATGGCGTTGCAGACGTAGATTTTCATGGCCTTGGAACGCTGGATGGCCTTCACAATGCCGTCTACAAGGAGATTCGGAATGACGCTGGTGTACAGGCTCCCGGGGCCCAGAATAATGAGTTCGGCTTCTTTAATCGCCTTCAGGGCGGCGGGGAGGGCTTGCGGATGTTCGGGGAGCAGGCGGACAGTGGATATCCGTGTGTCGAACCGCTTCTTGTACTTGGAAATCACGGATTCGCCGATAACCGACGCGCCGTTTTCAAAGGTGGCCTCCAGCCTGACATCGGCGGTCGTGACGGGCAGGACGCGCCCCGTAATGGCCAATACTTCACTCATACGCGCTACGGCGGCGTCGAACGACGGCGAAATGCCGTTGAGCGCCGCCAGAAGCAGGTTGCCGAAGCTCTGTCCGGACAGCGCGCCCTCCGTGAAACGGTAGTGCATTAGGTCTTTCAGGACGGATTCCGTATTCGCGAGGGCCTCACAGCAGGCGCGGATGTCCCCGGGCGGGGGCATGCCGAGGTCTTGCCGGAGCATGCCGGAGCCGCCGCCGTCGTCGGCGACCGTCACGATAGCGGAGATGTTGCGGGAATACTCTTTCAGGCCCCGGAGCAGGTTCGACAGGCCGTGCCCGCCGCCGATAGCCGCGATTTTCGGCCCGTAGGTACGCGGTACCCGGTACGTTTCCTGTCTGCGCGCCATGTCGAATCAGTCCCCCCTTCCCATGTCCCGGTGAACCTCCGTGACGGGGTAGCCCTCCGCGCGCATGCGGTTGGCGATTTCGTGCGCGATGGCCACAGAGCGGTGGTGCCCGCCCGTACAGCCTATCGCAATCACGAGGCCCGTCTTGCCCTCCTGCGCGTAGAGCGGGAGCGAGAACGACAGGAACTCCCCGATATGTTTCAGAAACTCCGCGGTCTGCGGGAAGCTGAACACGTAGTCGGAAACGGCCCTGTCCAGCCCCGTGAGGTTGCGCAACTCCTCTATGTAGAAGGGATTGGGCATAAAGCGCACGTCGAACACGAGGTCGGCTTCCAGCGGGAGGCCGTACTTGAACCCGAACGAAATAATATTGACCGTCATGCCACCCTTTTCGCCCGATTCCCCGAACAGGTTCAACAACTCCTGCCGGAGACGCGCCGTCGAGATTCGCGACGTATCAATGATAACGTCGGCGCGGTCGCGCACGGGCCGCATGAAGTCGCGCTCCATGCGGACAGCTTCATCAAGAGAGTCGGCGCTGTCGTGCAGGGGGTGCATGCGGCGCGATTCCTTGTAGCGGTGGATAATCACGGCGGGTTCGGCTTCCAGAAAGAGCATACGGCACGAAAGCGTCTCCATGCCCTTGAGCTTTTCGAGAACCGCGAAGAAGTCGGACGGGGTTTCGGCGGTGCGCACGTCGTAGACCAGCGCCACGCGGCGGTAGCGGCTCCCCGCCACCGCGCAGAACTCCGAAAACTTCAGAATCATGGCCGAGGGCATGTTGTCCACGATGTAAAAGCCCATATCCTCTAAAAAGGAGGCCGTCTTGCTTTTCCCGGCCCCCGACAGGCCGGAGATGATGAGAATTTCCATAAACAACGCCTTCTTTCGGAGTGAAAAACTGGTTCAGGCCTTTTCCCTGTGCGGAGGCGGGGAGGGCCGCTTCCGAAACTGTTCAAACATGGCGTAGCCGCCCGCGCGGCACCGCGGACAGGGGTTGACAAGTGTCCGAACCAGTCCGAGTTTGTACGGACAGCGCGCGCACGGGGCTTTCAGGCGGCGGAGTATGTTCATGGGCGTTACTCCAGAATCCGGACTTCCGGCTCTAACGTGACCCCGGTCTGGTCGAATACGCGCCGCTGTACCTCCCGTATCACCGCGAGAATGTCGGCGCTTGTCGCGCCGTCGCGGTTGATGACGAATCCGGCGTGCTTCTCCGAGACTTCCGCCCCGCCCACGCGCAAGCCCTTCAAGCCGCACTGTTCGATAAGCGTCCCGGCGTAGTGTCCGGCGGGGCGCTTGAAAGTGCTCCCCGCGCTGGGGTACTCCAACGGCTGGGACGCCTTCCGGCGTTGCAGAAGGGTTTCCATTTTGGCGCGGATGTCCGCCGGGGAACCGGGGCGCAGGCGGAACAGCGCCTGTAAAACATATGTCCGGGGCTGTTCCATGACGATACTGTGACGGTACGACAGCTCCAAAGCGTCCACCGACAAGTACGAGATATCGGTATCGGCGAGGACGAGCGCGCCGGAGACGACTTGCGACATTTCGCCGTCGTAGGCCCCGGCGTTCATGCACACGCCGCCGCCGACAGTCCCCGGAATGCCGTGGGCAAATTCGAGGCCCGTCAGCCCGCGCGTACACGCGAACTCCGCCGCCTGACGGAGTGAGCACCCCGCCGCCGCGCAAATCGTGTAAGGGTCGGGGCCGGGTTCGAGCTTGCGCATTTCGCGGGTATTGATAACCAGTCTGTCAAGGCCGCCGTCGGGCGCGAGTACGTTTGTACCGCTTCCCATCACGAACGGCTCCGGGCCGCCCTCCGGCGCGCAGGACAGCGCTAATAGAAATTCCCCGGCGTCTTTCGGGAACGCCATCCGGGCCGCCGGGCCGCCCGTGCGGAATGACGTGTGCCGCCTCATCGGCTCGTCCGACAGCACCTTTACGCCCGGAAATACGGACACCCTACGGTCAAATTCGCTCTTCCAGTCCATACGCGTCCCTCCGCTTCGTCGTCCCTACAGTCTATGCGCGCCCGCCACGAATAGTCGCGGGCGTGTCTACAGTCCCGCCACTTTACAACAGTCCCGCTACTTTGCGTCCCGTCACTTTCCGTCGGCGAGACTGTCTATCCGCCGCGCGAGTTCCTCGGCGGCGTTCCCGCCGAATTGACGGTGGCGGTTGTTCATCGTCGCCACTTCGACGATACTTGCCAAGTTCCGCCCCGGCCTGACCGGTATCGTCATAATCGGCACTTGAATGTCGAGAATCTTCGTGAAGTTCGTCTCAATGCCCAGACGGTCATAAAATTTCGTCTGGTCCCACGGCTCAAAGTGTATCACGAGGTCAAGGGAAGTCTCCATTTTAATCGCCCGCATTCCGAGGAGCTGACGCACGTCAATGACGCCGATTCCGCGCAGTTCGATGTAGTGCCGGATGACTTCCGGGGCCGTGCCGATTAGCTCGTCGGAAATGCGCCGGAGTTCCACGGCGTCGTCGGCGACCAAACGGTGCCCGCGCATAATCAGCTCCATCGCCACTTCGCTTTTGCCGACGCCCGATTCGCCCGTAATCATGACGCCTTCGCCGTAGATTTCCAGTAACACGCCGTGCTGTACGGTGAACGGGGCGAGGCGGCGGCTGAGGAAGTCGATGGCGTGGCTGGAAAAGTTGACGGTCGTCTCCTGACTTTGCAGGAGCGTCCGCCCGTGGGCCTCCGCGCTCTCCATGCACTCCGGGAAGCAGTCGAGGCCGCGCGTGATGACCAGCGCCGGGATGTTGTACTGGAACAGCGAATCGAAACTCTTGCGGCGCTGTTCGCCCGTGAATCCGGTCAGGTACATCGTCTCGGCCTTGCCGATAACCTGTAAGCGGCGGGGGTCGAAGTAGTCGTAGAAGTTCAGGAATTGCAGGCCGGGGCGGTTTACGTCCGTAATCGTCAGCGCGGCGGAATCGTAGTCACTGCCCTTATGGAGTACCTCCAAGTTCAGCGCCTCCACAAAGTCGCTGATTTTCAGGCCTTTCGCGTTCATGGCAACCCTCACCTTTCAAGGCTTTCCCAGCCTGTCGATTTCCCGCCTATTATATACGAAACTTTCCCGTTCCGCAACAGGTTTTCGTAAAAAAGCCCGTACCCCGTGGCGGGGCCGGGTCTGTTTTTCGACTATCTCACATTGTCGGGAGTTTTATAGTTGTTTACTGCCTGCTCCAAAAGCCCGCCGAGAATGGACAAATAATCCTCTCCCATCGATTTCGCCTTTTCGAGCGTCTCCGGCGCAAGGTAAAGCGTCACGGGGCGGGCCTGATACGGCTTCAGTCGCCGCGCCCGTACAAAGGCCCGTTCCATAGTCTCTGTCAACTCCGGGGAATCCTCATCATAGACGACAGGCAGTTTCTTCGCGTCCTCTAACGCTTGCTTTTCCTCCGGGGACAGTTCCAGCCCTTCACGCGGTTCAAAAGTAACCATGACAATAGAACCCTCTTTGACAGACCGAAAAAATTTAGGGAAATTTGAAAAAAGGTCTTGCAAAGCGGAACAGAACCCGCTATAATAACGGCATAGCGTCTGGGACAGGCTTTCGGGACGCCGGACGCTGTGAAACAAAATAAGCGGTAGGCCGCGCAGTGTTACCAGCACCGCGCAACCCTATGATG
>CAMHDB010000023.1 GCA_946183715.1 uncultured Oscillibacter sp. | reverse complement strand
TTCGGACGCCACGCCGAACGCTTTGAGCAGAACGGCTACCGGGGACTGTTCGCGTTCGTCACGCAGACGCGGCGGCTTATCGACGCCGACCGTATGCCGCAGGGACAGAGCGGAAGTCACAGCGGCGTCCGGCTGATGAGCATCCACAAGTCGAAAGGGCTTGAATTTCCCGTGGTGGTGCTGGCCGACCTCGACCACGAGTTTTCGCGGCAGGACTTCAAGGCCCCCGTACTCGTACACCCGGAACTCGGTTTAGGGCCGCAGTACGTCGACTTACGCCGCCGTATCCGCTACCCGACGCTCGCGCGCGTCGCCGTACAGGAACGCTTGCGCCGGGAAAATCTGGCGGAGGAGCAGAGAATTTTGTATGTCGCCATGACCCGCCCGAAAGAAAAGCTGATTCTGGTCGATACCGTCTACGGCGCGGAGAAAAAATTACAAACTTTCGCGTCTATTACGGGCTGTCCGGTGTTGCCGGAGAGCGTCGCGGCGGGGAAGTCGTTCGGCGACTGGCTGTTGCTGTCGCTGTTGACGCGCCCGGAGGCGTCCGCACTCCGCGACGCCGCCGGAACCGAGCCGGATTCCCTGTGGGCGGGCGCGGATTCGCCGTGGGCGGTGTCCGTACACGACGCCGAGGACTTCCGCGACGCCCCCGACGCCGCACGGACTGTCCGTGCAAGCGGGGCGGCGTCCGTGGAGTTCGATAAAGCGCTGTTGTCGTGGGAGTACCCCTACCGTACGGAAACCGTACTCCCCGCCAAACTCACCGCCACGCAGTTAAAGGGGCGGCCCGTCGACGAGGAAATCGCCGAGAACGCCGCCCACAGGCCCGCGTTACGTCCGCTGTCGCAACCGCGTTTCCGCTGGGAGGCGCACGGCCTCACACCCGCCGAACGCGGCACGGCGACGCACTTGTTGTTACAACATCTGGACTTCTCCGGCCCGGCGGCGTCCGTACAGGCGGCGGCCTTAGTAGAAAAGCGTCTGCTGACGCCCGAACAGGCCGACGCCATCCGGTACCGCGACATCGACCGCTTTCTGTCGTCGGCGCTGGCGGAGGAAATCCGCGCCGCGCGGACTGTGCGCCGCGAGTACCGCTTCACGCTCCTGACGGACGCCGCCGCCTACGACGCCCGCGCCCGCGCCGGGGATACCGTCCTGTTACAGGGCGTCGTCGACTGCTGTTTCGAGACCGACGCCGGAATCACGGTTGTCGACTTCAAGACCGACCGCGTACACGACGCGGCGCGGTTATCGGAACGCGTGGAGGCGTACCGCCCGCAGTTGCGCGCCTACAGCGACGCCTTACAGCGTGTCCTTGAACGCCCGGTAGTCCGCCGCGCGCTCTACTTCCTCGACACCGGCGCGACCGTGGACGTATAAACCCCTTTACAAAAAATCTCCCCCGCGAAAACGGGGGAGATTGCCTGTTTAACAGCGTAAGTCCACATGACTGAGCGTCCCGGCCCCGCCCGTCTCCTTGAGATACACGCCTGTTTTGCGAATGACGCCGTTCGTCTCGTTGTCCGCGTCCTTCAGCGAAAATTCCGTGTCCGCGTTCCCGAGGTAAATCGCGCCGACATTCGCCTCTTTCAGCCCGGTCAATTTATCGTTTCCCTGCGCGTCTTTCGTCCACACGCGGAGTTCGGAGTAAATGTCGTCGTTCTCGTCAATCCAGCAGTTGCCGTCGGCGTCGTAGGCTGCTAAATCCGCGAAACCGTCGCCGGACTGCGTCCCGAATAACTCGCTCCCGTTGTCTATGACGCCGTTGCCGTCGCGGTCAAGGGCCAGAAAGCCGCTCCCGTCTCCCGCGAAAGAAATCGTTTCCCGCTCCCCGTCGCTGTCCAAATCGAACGCAAAGGTTCTGTCGCCGACGGACGTAATATCGCTGTCAAGGTTGATAATCAGCGGGTCGGTCATGACGAATTGCTCGGTACGGAAGGATTCGTAGCTTTCCGTGAAAGAGCGGGACAGATTCAGGGCAACGTCAATCTGAAAACTGCGCCCGTCCTCCGTGACGGCGAAGCCCTGTGTCTGGAACGTCGTCCGCTCGGCCTCCGAACGCGTCGCGCTCTCGGCCTCGATTCGCTTCCAGAGCGTCCCGCCCGACGTGGTGCCGACGCTCAACGTCCCCTGTACGGCCCCGAATATCTGCGCGCGCATGCCCGCCGCCTGTGATATCGAACCCCGCAAGTCAAGCACCTTGCCCTTGTGGAGTTCGCCGATTTCGATGGGGTCGAATTTTTTCCCGGGCTTGCCGTTCAGGACTTCCAGCATGGTTTCCAAAATGCGCTGTTTCACTCTCCGGAAATCCTCCTCGATGTTGAACCCGCCCGCCGGAGACGTACTCGCCGCGCCGATGTCCATCTGTACTACGCTGGCGCGCTTCTCCGTTACTTTCGGTGCCTCTGTCGCGGAAGTCCCGGAGCCGTCGTAGACCGCCGCAAATTGCTTCATGGCCTTCCCGTCCGCTCTGACCTCCAAGGTCGTCTTCTCTCCGGAAACGTGGCTTTCATACGCATGACTGGAAGTCATGAAAATGTTGCTGTCCGCGATTTTCATGGCCGCTCTCCTCCCCGCTAAAGTTCTCTTATACTATTATATCGGCGCGGCGCGCGAAAATTTAAGAAATGCCGCGAAAGATTTTGAGGGAATTTCAATGTAAAACGGGAACCCCGTTTCCGGAGTTCCCGCGTTTTTCATTGGACTGCCCGCCCATTTCCCGCAATACAGGAAAATTGCAGATTTGGTATCAATCCCATCATCATATCATGTTCAATCATTTGGTCGTTGTAAAGTCTGTCAATCAGATAGGAAACATCCTGTCCGGTAAAACGTGCCGCCTTTTCCGCAGACCAGCGAAGAAATTCATCCGTCAGGCATTCGCGGGAAATGCCCGGATTTGCTTCCACGATACAGTATACTGTAGCAAGCCCTTCCAATTCCCGCGCCGTCCTGACAGAGTTCGAGTATCGGCAGGCGGCCTCTATCGCGGGGGAAAGTTCAGCCATTTTGCGCTCTACGGTTTCGCTGATAATTCTGTGATAAAGAATCTCCTCCGCCTCCGCTGTGGAGTTCAGATTATGGAATTGCTTGAACTCCTTGATATTGCCGCTGATAATGTCGATTGCGTGGCAGTACGGGCCGAATCTGTATTTATCGAACTTAAAGTACGGCTTTCCAAGAAAGACGTTGACAAAGAAGCAGGTCTTTTGCAGGCGGATTTTGCCGGGCTTTTTAAGATGTTGCGAGACTTCCATCAGCACCAGCGCGGACAGGCTTAATCGCGGTTCCTCTGTCGGCCTGTCCGCGGACGCCTCCGAGGGGCCGTAAATCAAAATCCGGACGGAATCCGCAAGCGGGCGCAGTTTGCGCTCTATCAGTTCCCGAACCTGTCCCCAGACCAGACCGCCGTTTCCGGCCCCTAACGGCGGAATGGCAATGCTTTCAACGTGCAAATCTCTTATCAGGTTCACAAGAGAGGAAAGCCCCGTGTCAATGTACGACATCTCCGACTTGTTTCTCCATTTGTCCTTTGTCGGGAAATTGACAATCAGCTTTTCGTTTTCGCGGGTGTAGAGCAATTTCCCGGGACGTAACTGGCCGCTTTGACAGGCCGTCCGGTACTCCTCAAAATTGCGCGGGTAGCGCTGTTTGAACTGGTAGGCGATTCCCTTGCCCATATACCCCTCGCAGTTGACCGTGTTCACCAGCGCGTCCGCGTCGGACAGAAACAAGTCTCCGGTTGTGTAGCGAATCATGGGTTTCGCCTCCTTTCAGGTTTTAGCTCCCCTTACGCGGGAACATATCCGTATTTACCTCAATGTACCTTTCAGGATAGTTTCTAACACGCCGAGCCCCTGTACATTTCAGGAGTTCTGCTTTTGCTTCATCAGTATAAACAAAAACACAGTCGAAATACTCAACTTTATCAGGGATGAGGCATTCGGCCATACACTTTTGTTTGATGTCATTGTTGTTGTAGTCGCGGGCAGGAAATTCCAAATCCAGTGCCTTCCACCATTTATTATCTGGATTGATGCTTTCCGGCTGGATTCCCTCACGATAAGGCAAAATTTGCGCGGACGGATGTAATGGATGTGCTGTCAGAATATAACAAGAGTCCATATTGGGCACCCTTGCCCGATTGATTGCAATGATTGCCATCTTCTCGGGGCCATATTGATTGCATACTCTGCCGTCGAACGGATTTTTCACGAAAAAGTGGAACGGTACATACTCAGAAAGCGGACGGGGCAACTGGACATTTTCACGTCCTGCCAAAATATCAGGGTCGGCGATATCCATAGAAAGCAGTCCGAATTGTTCAACCTGTCTCCGTGAAAGCAGACCGTATTCCAAAATGGATGGCATATTCTCCAGACGGGTCATGTGGTAGAGCTGTTTTCCTTTGCTGGGTGGCGTAGCCATGATAGAGTTCCTCCTAATGGGAATTTTATGCTTGCATTTTACCACAATAGGCAGGAAATTTCAAGAGTAAGTTGCATTTTGCGCAACTAAACAAGTATCAAGGGAACCGAACAAATATTGTGGAAACGGCGAAAAAGCGTCGCGGGAATTGTGCAAATAAACGAAAATCCGGGTGTCAACCAGAAATTCCTTGCTTGCGGGGCCGTTTTCCCCTATAATACATTAGACTGTCCGTTTTCGACGCCCCGGCATGGAAAACGTTGGAAACGGGCGGCGCAACGTCAACACCGGAAGGACAATCCGGAGAGAAGGTGATAAAAGATGTCTTTGGAAGCAATCCAGAAAGTGGCGGACGCGGAACAGGAAGGACAAAAACGGATTGCGGAAGCCCACGCGGAGGCCCGTCAGCTCCTCGCCGACGCCCAGAAGAACGGCGAAGCCTTAATAAAGGAAGTCCGGGCGGGCGCGGCGGAGGAACAGAGAAAGCTCATGCGTCAGGCGGAGGAGCGCGCCGCGGACAAGGCCGCGCAAATCGACCGCGACGCGCGCGCCGAGGGCGACAGGCTCCGTCAGAACGCCAAGACGCACCTCAACGAAGCGGCGGATTACATTGTCAGAAAGGTCGTGGGACGCTGAATGATTACCAAAATGAAGCGGCTCCGCGTAATGGCGATGTCCGCGCAGAAAGAGGAACTCCTGAAGGGCCTCTTACATTTGGGCTGTGTGGAAATCAGCGAGCCGGACGGGCGGCTGTCCGACCCGGACTGGGCGGCCTTACTCCGGCGCGGCGACGCCGATTTGACGCGGAGTAAGAGCGAATTGACGGACGTGCAGACCGCCCTCGACGCCCTCAAACAGTATTGTCCGGCGAAAGAAGGCCTGTTCGTACAACGGAAGAGCGTCCCGGAACACGAGTTCCTCAGCTCCAAGACCGTGGAGACCGCCCACGAGGCCAGCGCGAAAATCAACGAGTTGTTGCGGACGCTCTCGCGCCTGCGCAACGAGCAGAACCGCCTCAACGCGCGCAAGGCCTCTTTGATTCCGTGGCAGTCGCTGGACATGCCGCTGGAGGACGAGGGCACGGAGCACGTTGTTTTCCGGCTGGAGACCTGTCCGGCGGGCACGGACTTGGGCGAAGTCCGGACGGCGTTAGGCGACGCTTTGGCGGAAGTGTACGAAGTCAGCGCGGGGCGGGAGCAGACCTGCGCCCTGCTGATGTTCCACCGCGCCGACGAGGAGAACGTGCAGAATCTGCTACGGCCCTACAATTTCAGCGCGACCGCGTTCCCGGGCCTGACCGGAACCGCCGCCGACAATATCGCCGAACTTGACAGGCAACTCTCCGAAAATCAGGCCGAGCAGGACAGGACGATTACGGCGTTGTCGCAGTGCGGCGACAGCCGCGACCCGTTGCGGCTCTACGCCGACCGCCTCAGCGCCGAATTGCTCCGCGAGGAGAACGCCGGACGCCTCCTGACGGACGGCACCGTGATTTTCTTTGAAGGCTGGGCGCCCGAGGAGAATATGCAACCTGTGCGGAGTTTCCTTGACCAGAACGGCTGCGCTTGGGACGAGGAGGAACCCGGCCCCGACGACAAGCCGCCCGTGGCGCTGAAAAATAACTGGTTCACGCGCCCCCTGAGCATGGTCACGGAAATGTACTCCCTGCCAGACTACCACAATGTAGACCCTAACCCGCTCATGGCCCCGTTCTTTATTCTGTTCTACGGAATCATGATGGCGGATATGGGCTACGGACTGCTCATGATTCTGGCGGGACTGTTCATCACGCGCAAGTACAGGCCCAAGGGCACCGCCGGACACCTCTTCGGTCTGCTTACGCTCTGCGGATTCAGTACGTTTATCATGGGCGCGGTTACGGGCGGCTTCTTCGGCGACTTCCTCACGCAGGCCGTCAAACTCACCACCGGCGGCGACTTCACCCTCCCCGCGCTCTTTACCCCCCTCGACGATACGCTGATGATACTCGTCGGCGCGATGTGCCTCGGCTTCGTCCAGATTGTCACGGGCATGGCCATCAGCTTCGTACTGAAAATCAAAAAGGGACAGGTCATGGACGCCGTGTGGGAAGAGTTGACGTGGTGGATTGTGTTCGCCGGACTGGGCCTCATGATTGCGGGCGTTACGCCCGTACCGCTGATTTGCGGCGGAATCATGGTTCTCGCCGGGCCGATTGTCACCGGGGAGGGCATGGGCAAAGTCACGGGCATTTTCGGCTCCCTGTACAACCACGTCACCGGGTATTTCGGCGACATCCTCTCCTATTCCCGTCTCATGGCGCTCATGCTCGCCGGAAGCGTTATCGCGCAGGTATTCAACACGCTGGGCGCGATTCCCGGCAACATCGTCGTTTTCCTGATTATCTCCCTCGCGGGCAATACGCTTAACTTCGCCCTCAACCTGCTGGGGTGCTACGTCCACGACTTGCGTCTGCAATGTCTGGAATACTTCGGCAAGTTCTACGAGGACGGCGGGCAGCCCTTCCGCCCGCTGGCTATCAATACGAAATTCGTGGACGTTCAGCCCTCGTAATTCCCAATCAATACGGACAACCAAAACTTTTCAGGAGGAAAAACACTATGGATATGGATTTGAGCCTGATTCAGCAGGTCGAACTTCAAGCGCAGAGCGGTACCTTCCTCGGCCCCATCGGTGGACTCGCCCTCGCGCTTCTGGGCGCCGGACTGGCCGCGGTACTCTCCGGTATCGGCTCCGCGAAAGGTACCGGAATCGCCGGCGAGGCCGGTACGGGCCTTCTGTGTCAGGACCCGTCCAAGTTCGGCAAGGTCATGATTCTGCAGGTCATCCCGGGCACGCAGGGCCTCTACGGTCTGGTCGTGTGGTTCTTCGCCATTTTCCGCATGGGCCTTCTCTCCGGCACCCTCCCCGAGTTCACGGTCGCGCAGGGCATGCAGTATTTCGCCGCCTGCCTGCCTATGGCCCTCGGCGGACTCTTCTCCGCTATCGCACAGGGCCGCGTCGCCGCCGGTTCCATTAACATCCTCGCCAAGAAGCCCGACGACTGGTCGAAAGGCATGGTGCTTTGCATCACCGTCGAGTTTTACGCGATTCTGTCCCTGCTGGCCTCCATGCTGATGATTATCAATATCAGCGCCTGACCCCCACGGAAAGGGGTGTTCACACGATGAACGGAATTGAACGCATTACACAGCGTATCGCCCTCGACGCACAGGAGCAGGTCAATGACATTCTCCGCAAGGGCCGCGACGAGGCGTCGGCGATTACGGAGCGCTTCCGCGCGCAGGCAGACGGCGAACGGACGACGCTTTCCGAGCGCAACGAGAAGGCCGCCGCCGAACGCGAAGAGCGTCTCGTGAGCATGGCGCACATGGAGGCGCGTAAAGTCACGCTCGCGGCGCGTCAGGAGATGGTCGAGGCCGCCTACGCGCGCGCCCTCGAACTGCTCCACGACATGCCCGAGCACGTCTACATCGACGTACTCGCGAAACTGATGGCGGAGGCGTCGGCGGGCGGCAGGGAGGAGGCCGTATTCTCCAAGAAAGACCGCGCGCGCGTCGGACAGAAGGCCGTCGACGCCGCCAACAAGAAGTACGGCAAGGCGATTACGCTTTCCGAAAGCACGGCGGACATCTCCGGCGGCTTCATCCTCAAGGGGCGCAACGTCGAGGTCAACTGCACGTTTGAGACGCTGGTACGCCTGCAACGGGCCGAGACGGCTGGCGCGGTCGTCAGGACGCTGTTCCCGGAGAAAACCGAACTGCGCAAGGCGTCGGCCTCGTGAGGGGGTAGCGTATGGCCAAAGGTATCAGAGACACCGACTATCTGGCGATTTCGACCCGCATTCGGGCCATGGAAAACGGGCTTCTGAGCCGCGAGCGTATGGAACAGCTCTTAGAGGCCCGTACCGACGAGGACGCCGCCAAACTCCTGCAAGAGAGCGGCTACGGCGACCTCGACGCGACCCGCCCGGAGGCATTGGACGCGGCGTTGTCCGCCGTGCGCGCGGAGACCTTCCGCGACCTCGCCGACGGCGCGCCCGATACGCGCTACCTCGACTTCTTCCGCGTCCGCTACGACTACCACAACGCCAAAGCGGTCGTCAAGGCGGCGGCCCTCGGCATGAATCCCGGTTCTATGTTCAGCGGCTTGGGACGCGTCCCGGCGGAGGAACTCGCGGAAGCCGACCCCGACACCCTCCCCGGACAACTCGGGCCCGCCGTCGCGGAGGCCCGGGAAATCTTGGAGACCACCCGCGACCCGCAGTTAAGCGACATCGCGCTCGACCGCAGAATGTACGCCGACTTGCGGGATATCGCCGACGAGACCGGGAGCGCCTTCCTGCAAGGCTACGTGACAATCATGATTGACGCGGAGAACCTCCGCGCGCTGGTTCGCACGCTCCGCATGGGCCGCAACGCCGACTTCCTCAAGGGTGTGCTCGTCGACGGCGGCGAAACCGACGCCGACAGTATTTTAGCCGTCGCCAATGGCGGAAACCTCGTCGAACTCTACGCCCCGACGCCGCTGGCCGCCGCCGCCGAATCCGGCGCGGACGCCGTCAAGGGCGCAAGCCTGACCGCGTTCGAGAAACTCTGCGACGACGCGCTTATGGACTACCTGTCGGGGGCGCGGTTCGTGCCCTTCGGCGACGCGCCGCTGGTGGCCTATCTGGCGGCGAAAGAGACGGAGTACACGAACCTGCGGATTCTGCTGTTGGGCCGCGCCGCCGGACTGCCCGCCGATGTCATTCGCTCCCGGCTCCGCGCCGGGTACGTGTAAGGAGGGGATTTTATGGCGGCTGTATGGCGTATCGCCGTTATCGGCGACTGGGAATCCGTCATGGGCTTTCAGGCCCTCGGGCTGGATACCTACCCCGTCACGTCCCCGGAGGAGGCGCGGGAGAAAATACGCGACCTCGCGAAATCCGACTGCGCCGTAATCTACCTGACGGAACGTCTGGCGGTGGCCCTGCCCGACGTAATCTCCCGCTACAAGGACGAACTCCGCCCCGCAATCATCCTGATTCCGGGCCGGGAAGGCTCTCTGGGCGTGGGCAAGGAGAACATTCAGCGGGCTATCGAACGCGCGGTCGGCGCGGACATCCTCTAATCCCCGACGTATGGAAAGAAGGTCTAATATTGAGCGGTAAAGTAGTAAAAGTATCCGGGCCGCTGGTCGTCGCGACGGGCCTCGCGGACGCGAATATGTCCGACGTGGTGCGCGTCGGCCCCCAGCGCCTGATTGGCGAAATCCTGACCATGAAGGGCGACACCGCCTCCATTCAGGTCTACGAGGAGACTTCCGGCCTCGGCCCCGGGGCGGAAGTCGTCACGACGGGCGCGCCCATGAGCGTAGAACTCGCCCCCGGCATGATTGAGGGCATTTACGACGGAATCCAGCGCCCGTTAGAGCGTATCGTCGAGAAGGTCGGCGCGTGCATTACGCGCGGCGTCGAAGTCCCCGCCGTCGACCGCGAAAAGAAATGGGATTTCGAGGCCGTGGTCAAGCCCGGCACAAAAGTTATCGGCGGCGACGTTATCGGCACCGTACAGGAGACGCCCGTCGTACTGCACAAAATCATGGTTCCGCCGAACCTCAAGGGCACCATCAAGAGTATCCAAAGCGGCTCCTTCAACGTCACGGAGACGGTAGCCGTACTCAAAAAGGACAACGGCGACGAAATCCCGCTGACCATGACGCAGAAATGGCCCGTGCGCGTGGGGCGTCCCTACACGACCAAGTACCCCCCGAAGCGCCCGCTCTGCTCCGGACAGCGTATCATCGACACCCTGTTCCCGCTTGCCAAGGGCGGCACGGCGGCGGTCCCCGGCCCGTTCGGCTCCGGCAAGACCGTCGTACAGCACCAGCTCGCGAAGTGGTCTGACGTGGACATTGTTATCTATATCGGCTGCGGCGAGCGCGGAAACGAAATGACCGACGTGCTCCGCGAGTTCCCGGAACTCAAAGACCCCCGCACGGGCGAAAGCCTCATGAAACGTACCGTCCTTATCGCGAATACCTCCGACATGCCCGTCGCGGCCCGCGAGGCCTCCGTGTACACCGGAATCACGATTGCCGAGTATTTCCGCGACATGGGCTACGACGTGGCGGTTATCGCCGATTCCACGTCCCGCTGGGCCGAGGCCCTCCGTGAAATGTCGGGCCGTCTGGAGGAAATGCCCGGCGAGGAAGGCTACCCGGCCTATCTGGCGTCGCGTCTGGCGCAGTTCTACGAGCGCGCCGGGAGCGTGGAGTGTATCGGCTCCGACGAGCGGCGCGGCAGTCTGACGGCGGTCGGCGCGGTGTCGCCCCCGGGCGGCGACCTCTCCGAGCCCGTCTCACAGGCCACCATGCGTATTGTCAAGGTCTTCTGGGCGCTCGATTCCTCCCTTGCGTACCGCCGCCACTTCCCCGCCATTAACTGGCTCAACTCCTACTCCCTCTATCTGGACTCCCTGAAACCGTGGTTCGACGAGAATTTCGGCGAGGCTTTCATGCGGAACCGCGCCAAGGCGATGAGTATCTTGCAGAACGAGGCGAGCTTGAACGAAATCGTTCAGCTAGTCGGCAAGGATTCGCTGTCGCCCGCCGACCAGTTGACGCTCGAAACGGCGCGCATGGTGCGCGAGGACTTCTTACAGCAGAACGCCTTCACGGACATCGACGGCTACTCCAGCTACGACCGGCAGGAACGGCTTCTCGCTATGGTGCTGGAATACGACACGCTCTGCCGCGCCGCGATTGCCAAGGGCGCGGACGCCGCGAAGCTGTTCGCCATTCCGGTGCGCGAGACCATCGGACGCGCCAAGAGCGTACCCGCCGACCAGTACAAGGACGCCTACGCCCAAATGCGGGCCGATATGGCACAGCAAATCGACGAAATCGCCGCGCAGGGAGGTGAAACCGCGTGATTCGGGAATATAAAACTGTAGAGGAAGTTGTCAGCCCCCTGATGATGGTCCGCATGGTTGAGAACGTCACATACGACGAACTCGTGGAAGTCGAACTCCATGACGGCTCCATCCGGCGCGGGAAGGTGCTGGAAGTCAACGGCGACACCGCCGTTGTACAGCTTTTCGAGAGCGCCGCCGGAATCAACCTCGCAAACGCGAAAGTGCGATTTCTGGGCCACCCGCTGGAGCTGGGCGTGTCGGGCGACATGCTCGGGCGCGTGTTCAACGGCATGGGACAGCCCATCGACGGCGGCCCCGACATTCTCCCGGAGGAGTACCGCGACATCAACGGCCTCCCCATGAACCCCGCCGCCCGCGACTACCCCAACGAGTTCATCCAGACGGGCGTCTCGACCATCGACGGCCTCAATACGCTCGTCCGCGGACAGAAACTGCCCATTTTCTCCGGCTCCGGCCTGCCGCACGCCAACCTCGCCGCGCAGATTGCCCGGCAGGCGAAAGTTCTGGGCGATGAAGGCTCCAATTTCGCCGTCGTGTTCGCCGCCATCGGTATCACGTTCGAGGAATCCGAGTTCTTTGTCAGCGAGTTCCGCCGCACGGGCGCCATTGACAGAACGGTGCTTTTCTCCAATCTGGCCAACGACCCCGCCGTAGAGCGTATCTCCACGCCGCGTATGGCCCTGACCGCCGCCGAGTACCTCGCGTTCGAGAAGAAAATGCACGTCCTCGTCATCATGACGGACATCACGAACTACGCCGAGGC
>CAMHDB010000022.1 GCA_946183715.1 uncultured Oscillibacter sp. | reverse complement strand
GGTACCGGTTCTGGCGCTTTGCGTGAATGTCTCCTTCCCTCGATATTCCGCGTATATGATAAACTTCCCTGCGGAAAGATTACCCTTGTATAAAGTCACACCTCCCGGGAATCCTAGAGCGAAAACGCCCCGGGAGGATGATTCCATGATTACCGCCCTCATTCGCACGCTGATTCTTTACTCGTTTATCACGATTGGCCTCCGGCTGATGGGCAAGCGGCAAATCGGCGAACTCGAACCCGGCGAACTCGTCCTTACCATGATGATTTCCGACCTCGCGACCGTCCCCATGCAGGATTTCGGGATTCCGCTGTTGTCGGGGCTGATTCCCATTCTGGTTCTGCTGTCGTCGTCCATGCTCCTGAGCCAGCTTTCGCTACGCAACCTCCGCTTCCGGGAATTGCTCTGCGGTTCCCCCGCCGTCCTTATCAAGGACGGCGTCCTGCAACAGTCGACGATGACGCAAAACCGCTATACCCTCGACGAACTCCTAGAGGAATTGCGCGGACAGGGCTTTTCCAGTATTGAGGCCGTGAAGTACGCCGTACTCGAAAACTCCGGGCACGTCTCCGTACTCCCTTGGAACACCGCCCAGCCGCCCACCGCCGCACAGCTCCATTTACACCCCGACGACGATGTGACCTTGCCCGTGATTCTCGTCAACGACGGGCGGATTTTAAGTAAAAATCTGGAAATGTGCGGGCGCGACGAGGCGTGGCTACGTGGGATTCTGCCCCGTTATCACGCCGCGTCCCCCGCCGACGTGTTTCTTTTGACCCTCGACGAACTCGGGAACGTGTTCTGCGTCCCGAAAGAACGGGGGGCCGCACAGTGAAGGGGTATCGACTGCCCGTGTGCGTACTCGCCGCGCTCCTGCTGTTCTCCGTCTGGAACGCGCGGATTCTCTCCGGGCGCTCCCGCGAACTGCTCGCCCAACTCGACCGCGCCGAACAGTACGCCCGCGCGGAACAGTGGCAACAGGCCGCCGATACTGTCGAATCCGGCTACCGCGACTGGCGCGCACAGCGGACTTATTTGCAAGTCGTCTCCCGGCACGACGCGTCCAACGGGGCCGATACGCTCTATCAGCACTGTATCCTCTACGCGCGCGCCGGGGACGCGCTTCACTTCCTCGCCGAATTGCAGACCCTGCGGGAACAAATACAAACACTCTCCGACATGGAACAGTTTTCGCTCGGGAATATCCTCTAGGCCTGTATGGCCCCTCCCCGTTGACGCTCACGCGGATTTCCCCGCAAGGACTATTCTATGACGCCTTACAGCGTAAAAGCACGGTGAAAGACCTTTTTGCCCTTCTTCAAAATCACGCCCTCGCCCGCGAAATCGCCCTGTTCCAGCTCGGCGGCGATGTCCGACACCTTCGTGCCGTTCACCATCACGCCGCCCTGCTGTATCAGCCGCCGCGCCTCGCCGTTCGACGGGCACAGCCCGCACAGCGTCAACAGGCGAATCAGCCCGATTTTGCCGCCCTCGAACTGCGCTTCCGGAATTTCCGTCGACGGCATGTGCTCCGCCGCTCCCGTGCCCGAAAACAGGCTCCGCGCCGTCTCCCGACACTTTTCCGCTTCCACTTCGCCGTGTACGAGCGTCGTCAGCTCCACCGCAAGCAGTTCTTTCGCCTCGTTGATTCGACTGCCGTCCCAGCGGCTAATCTCCTCAATCCGTTCCAGCGGCAAAAACGTCAGCATGCGCATACACTTTATCACGTCGGCGTCCTCGACGTTCCGCCAATACTGGTAGAAGTCGAACGGCGTCGTCTTGTCGGGGTCAAGCCAGACCGCGCCCTTCGCCGTCTTGCCCATCTTCTTCCCCTCGGAGTTCAGCAAAAGCGTAATCGTCATGGCATACGCGTCTTTGCCCAGCTTGCGGCGGATTAGCTCCGTACCCGCAAGCATATTGCTCCACTGGTCGTCCCCTCCAAACTGCATGTTACAGCCCAGCGTCTGGAACATGTGGTAGAAGTCGTAGGCCTGCATAATCATGTAGTTGAACTCCAGAAACGACAGGCCCTTTTCCATACGCTGTTTGTAGCACTCCGCGCGCAACATGTTGTTGACGGAGAAACAAGCGCCCACTTCCCGTAAAAGTTCGATGTAGTTCAGTTTCAACAGCCAATCGGCGTTGTTGACCATCTGCGCCTTGCCCTCGCCGAACTCGATAAAGCGCGCCATCTGCTTTTTGAAGCAGTCGCAATTGTGCTGAATCGTCTCGACGGTCATCATAGAGCGCATGTCCGTGCGCCCCGACGGGTCGCCCACCATGCCCGTACCGCCGCCAATCAGCGCTATCGGACGGTTCCCCGCCATCTGCATACGCTTCATCAGGCACAGCGCCATAAAGTGCCCGACATGGAGACTGTCCGCCGTGGGGTCGAACCCGATGTAAAAGACGGCCTTCCCCGCGTTGACAAGCTCCCTGATTTCCGCCTCGTCCGTGACTTGCGCCAGCAGTCCGCGGGCCTTGAGTTCCTCGTAGATTTGCATAGTAACCTCTCCTTACGATGTTTCCGGGGCGGAAAAACCCTCTGTCCCCGCTCCGGGACAGAGGGCAATAAGGTCTATCGCGGTACCACCTCTGTTTCGCCGCGCCCTCGCGGGAACGGCCTCAGCCCGTGTCGGAACACGGAAGCGCTGTAACGGGCGCGCCCGGAGTACGCCTACTGGACTTCCCGGAAAGATGTCGTTCGGATACCGGCTCCGAGGCGTATTCGCCGCACTCAGCCGCCCCGTTCCACCATCCCGGGACTCTCTGCGTGACCGTCCGCGCGGTTACTTCTCCTCATCTACGCCGTGGTCTGTATTCTATCGGATTACGACTTGGGAATCAAGTGTAAATCCCTGACAATTTTATGTCAAATTCATGAAAAAAGTTGCAAGGTGTAACAGGGCCTGTCAGCCGCCCGCCACGAGCGCGCCAATCATCGTTGCCGCGAGACCGAGTACCATCACCGCCGCAAGCAGTACGGAGATAACGCGAATCGCCTTTTTGCTCATACAATCGCCCCCTTACGTAAATCATAAATCTGACGGTTTCTTAGCATACCCCCATTTACGCGCCCTGTCAAGCGTTTTTTTCGACGCACAACGCGAAAAATCCCGCCGTGCGGAATACGCGGCGGGAAAAAATTTGTAAACTTTCTGTGAAAAGGCTTGCAAAAGAGAATTTTGTCTGCTATACTGACAATAGGGAACACGAGAGACGAGAGCGGCAGGTCGAAAAGTGGTACCGACACTTTCCGACCCTATGCGGAGTGTCTAGACCACTCAACACAGCGGACGGGTATTCATGTCCGCGCCGTAGGCCTTATTATACCCTTTTTCCGTGTTCTTACAATCGCGGGAAGGGTACTTATGCGCTTTTACGGGTAACGCTTTAGTTTTAGGGCGGTGTTGAGTTACACTCAACCCGCCTTTTGTGTTTCTGACAGTGGCAGTCCGGGGGATGGCGTGCCGTCCCCCAAGGGACGCCCTGTCAGGACAGGATTTTGGAAAATGAAAGGGGGCACCGCCTGACAAAAATAGACCTATCGGAATACGAACGGAAAGGAAATGGACAATATGAAGCAGGTAAAAAGAGCGTTCGCGCTTCTCCTGTGTGTCGCCACGGTTCTTTCCCTGTGCATGGTGTACGCTGGCGCGACGGAAAGACGCGACAAGATTACAGGAAGTGGCACCCCTTCTGAAAGTGCTAATTTCACTGTATCGACATACGAGCAGAAGGTCAAGCTCAAACTCACACAGACCAAGGGAACCGCTACAATGTGGACAGGAGATTCCCGTCAGGAATATGGTCGTTATACAGTTACCTACACGGACAAGGACGGAAAATCCAAAACCACAAGTTTCACTGGTAAAAACAAGACAATCACTCTGAATGCGAATCAGGCGTACAAGGTTTCTATTACCGCCTATTCGAGAGAGGATTTAGGGAAGTGCATCAGATATATAATCCCCCGCTCACATGGTGTTGAGGATATGTTCATGGAGTGGAGCACGGCTCCTCAATGGACGGCGACCGCTAAAAACGCTCTTTTATGGCAATAACGGCGGCACAAGTCCCGGACGCAATGACAACGTAATAACCTTAGCGCATGGCGCGAACCTTAACCGGACATTTGGGTAAGGTCTCCGCCGCCCTCCTCCGATAACACGGGGGAGGGCTTTTTGTACTTGTCAGGTATCATCTTTTTCGGCGGGTAACAGCTTCCGGATACTCTTTTCGGCCTTGCTTCGCGGCAACATCAGTTCGTGTCCGCAAGTCAGACACCGTAACTTGATGTCCATCCCCACGCGGAGAATCTCCCAGACCTTCCCCCCGCACGGGTGCGCCTTCTTCAATTCCACCCGGTCATGTAAACGCAGTTCCATTGTGCCCCCCGTGAATCCCTTCCCAGTACGTTTTCGCGGCCTGCTCAGTGCGGTTGTCGCCCCACTCGTAGTAGCGTACCCCCTTCAGCGCGTCCGGGAGGTACTGCTGCTCCACCCAGTGGCGCGGGTACGCGTGCGGGTACTTGTAGCGCGGCACGTTGTCGGCCCCGGCGCTGTCCGCGTGGACGTTCTGTAGGTGCCGCGGCACGTCCCCGGTACGCCCCGCGCGCACGTCCTTCATGGCCCTGTCGATGGCCTCCACGACGCTGTTGGACTTCGGGGCCGTCGCCAGCAGAATCGCGGCTTGCGCCAGCGGCAGACGCGCCTCCGGTAAGCCCAGACGCGTGGCGGTGTCCACACAGGCGTTGACAATCGCCGCCGCCTGCGGGTACGCAAGGCCAATGTCCTCGCTTGCCGAGCATAACAGACGCCTGCACGGCGTAATCAAGTCGCCCGCTTCCAGAAACCGCGCCAGGTAGTGTAACGCGGCGTCGGGGTCACTGCCCCGTAGGGACTTCATCAGCGCGGAGGCGTCGTCGTAGGACGCGTCGCCGCCCCGGTCGTAGCGCATGCCGCTTTTGACGGTCAGCTGTTCGGCGTCGGCGCGCGTCAGGTACAGCCGCCCGTCGACGGGTAGCGCCGCTTCCATAAGCAATTCCACCGCGCTGACGGCCTTCCGCACGTCCCCGCCGCCCGACTGCGCCAAATACCCCGGAAGGCCTTCCTCCCAGTCCAGCGGCAATGTAGAGCGCGCCTTTTCCAGTTCCAGCGCCCGTATGACGGCCTTTTCGGTCTCCTCCGGCGGCACCGACTTGAACTCAAAGACCGCGCTCCGCGACAGTAACGCCCCGTATACGTAGAAGTACGGGTTCTCCGTCGTGGACGCAATCAGCGTAATTTGCCCGTTCTCCATGAACTCTAACAAACTCTGCTGTTGCTTCTTGTTGAAATACTGTATCTCGTCCAAGTACAGCAACACGCCGCCCGGGGCCGTCAGCGTGCCGACTTCCGATAGAATCTCCTTGACATCCTGTAAAGACGCCGTTGTCGCGTTCAGACGCCGCAAGGCCTTCTGTGTACGCTTCGCGATAATGTTCGCGACGGTTGTCTTGCCCGTCCCCGAGGGGCCGTAGAATACCATATTCGTTTCCGTGCCGTGCTCAATCAGCCGCCGCAATACCGCCCCCGGGGCCAGTAAGTGCGCCTGTCCTACGACTTCCTCCAACGTCTCCGGGCGAATCTCGTCCGCGAATGGCTGCCGCATTTCCTACGCCTCCCGTCAATCCTCGTCCTCCGCCCGACGCGTCGCGATTTCCACGCCCAGTATCGTCAGCCGGAAGCCGTCCTGTAATTTCCGCCAAGTCACCGTTTTGTAGGCGTCCTTGGGCCAGCGCGCCCGCCACGCCTCCCGCAGACACGCCGCAAATTCCGCGTCGCCTATTTCCAGCAACATCGGCGACAAATAGCGGAAAATCATCTGCTTTTCCTCGAAACGCCGCGTGGAACGCTTCCAGAATTTTTCACGTTTCCAGCCGTCGGCGAGCGCGTCCAGAAGTTCCGACGCAAGTCCGGACAGATTCCCGCCCGCCTCCCGGATGGCCCCACGGTATACAGTCGCGTAAGTCCTCTCGTACTCCCGGAAGGCCTCCGCGTACTCCGTGCGCGTGAAGCGTATAAGCCACGGCTTGCAGTCCCGTACCGCCGACAACAGCTCCGTATTCATACGCCGTCCTCCGTGTCCCCGGAATCGTCCGTTGTGTCGGGAATTTCGCCGGAATCGTCCGCGACTTCCCCGGAATCGTCGGGCGCGTGCGCGTACTTCCACTCCCGCCAGAGTACCCACACGCCCACCGCCGCGAATACCGCGCCGCTGACGATACAAACTACGGCCTCTCCACGCGTATTAGCCTCGCCCCGCAGGAAAAGCCGCCCCTGCTGACAGGCCAGATAAAGCAAGTACGCCCCCGCTAAAGTCCGCAACGGACGCATTTTCATGAGTAACACCCGCCTTTGTGTGTGAAATGTCGCGTTCAACCGCTTTACAAACGCGGCGGAAACGGGTATGATATCCGAAACCACTCCGGAGGACGCCGACATGAAAGAACTCACCATCGGAAAGAACGACGCCGGACAGCGCCTAGACCGATTCCTGTCCAAGAATCTGCCGCTGTTGCCGTCCGCGCTCGCCCAGAAGTATATCCGCCTGAAGCGAATCAAGGTCAACGGGCGCAAGTCCAGCCGCGACGCGCGCCTCTCCCCCGGCGACACCCTCCAATTATATATCAACGACGACTTCTTTGGCAAGAGCGACAACACCGAAAATCTGTTTCTCGCGCGCTTTGAGCCGAAAGTGCGCGTAGTCTACGAGGACGAAAACCTGTTACTCGTCGACAAACGCCCCGGGCAGTCCGTACACGCCGACGAGACCGAGAAAGTCAATACGCTTATCAACCACATACAGGCCTACCTCTACCGGAAAGGCGAGTGGAACCCGGCGGAGGAACAGTCGTTCGCGCCCGCGCTATGCAACCGTATCGACCGCAATACCGGGGGGCTTGTCGTCGCCGCCAAAAACGCCGAAACGCTCCGGATTGTCAACGAGAAAATCCGCGCCCACGAAATCGAGAAGTCTTATCTCTGTATCACGGCGGGCCGCCCGAACCCGCCCGAGGGCAAGATTGAGGGCTTTCTGCGCAAGGACGAGCAGAAAAAGCAAGTGACGTTTTACCGACACCCCGTGCCGGGGGGCCGCTCCGCCGCCACGCTGTACAGGACACTGGAAACGCGCGGCGGGCTGTCCCTCGTCGAATGCCGCCTTTTGACGGGACGGACACACCAAATCCGGGTGTCTATGGCGGAAATCGGCTGTCCGCTTCTGGGCGACGGCAAATACGGCGACGGCGCGCTCAACCGCAAATTCCGCGAAACCCGTCAGGCGCTCTACGCCTACAAATTACGCTTCGCGTTCCCCACGGACGCCGGAATTTTGAACTACCTCCGGGGCCGGACATTCACCGTTCCGCGCGTCCCCTTCCGCGATTCCTATTTCCCGCCGCGAAATACTCCTTGACAACCGCGCCCGATTCCGCTATGATACGCACATTATCAAGTCCACAAGCAATTTGAAACGTAAGGAAAATCATGGAATATCTGCTCACTTTTCTGGAAGGAATCCTCTCCTTCCTCTCGCCCTGTACGCTCCCGCTGTTGCCCGTCTATATCGGCTACTTCGCCGGGGCCTCCGGTCACGACCGCCGCAACCCGCTTCCGGGCGCGCTGTCCTTCGTCGCCGGGTTTACCGCCGTATTCTGTACGCTGGGCGTCTTTGCCGGGTCTGTCGGCGCGCTCCTGACACGTTATCAGACTGTCGTCAATCTGGTTTGCGGCGTCATCGTGATTCTGCTGGGGCTGTCCTTCATGGAACTGCTCCCGATACCCTTCTTTCGCGGCGTACAGCGTCGCGTGGAAGTCCGGAACGCCTTCTCCGCGTTCCTCTTCGGCGTCGTCTACTCCGTCAGCCTCACGCCCTGCGCCGGGGCCTTCCTCGGCGCCGCCCTTATGCTGGCCTCTACGTCCGCCTCGGCCCCGCGCGGCGCGCTGTTGCTGTTCCTCTACGCCCTCGGCCTCGGCATTCCCTTCGTACTCTCCGCCGTCCTCATCGACCAGCTCCGCAACGCCTTCGCCTTCGTCAAACGCCGCTACCGCGCGTTTCAAATCGCCTGCGGCGTGTTCCTGATACTCTCCGGCGTCGCTATGGCGACCGGGTACCTCTCCCGTGCCATGACGCTTTTGCTGTGAAAGGAGGCCTTCCCGTGCGTAACTCCAAATTTCTCCCGCTGACCATCGTCGCCCTGATTGCGCTGTTGTCAGTCGTGGGAATCGCCTATAACCGCCTGTCCGCGGACTACGACGCCGCCCCGGCTACGCTTCCCGACACGGAGGCCGTCGCGGACATGACCGCGCCCGACTTCGCCATGCTCGACGCCGACGGCGAAAGCGTCCGCCTCTCCGACTTCGCCGGGACGCCCGTCGTGCTCAACTTCTGGGCGACGTGGTGTCCTCCCTGCCGCGGGGAGTTGCCCTACTTCGACGAGGCCTACCGGGACTACGGCGACCGCGTCGCGTTCGTCATGACCGACCTCACCGACGGACAGAGCGAGACGGTCGAGGTTGTGCGGGACTTCCTCAACGAGCAGGGCTACGTGTTCCCCGTCTACTACGACACCGAATCCGAGGGGGCCTACGCCTACGGCGTCAGCGCGATTCCCTCCACCTACTTCCTCAACGCCGACGGTACGTTACACTCCTACCAAATCGGCGCGCTCAGCCGCGAACTGCTCTACGACCAGCTCGAAAAACTTCTGGAGTGATACCGCCCGCACTTTACAAGAACCTGACGCGGGTTTCCCGCGCCGTTACTCTATCCGAATTTACAAGAAATGGGGGAGGATAAATGGCAAAAGAGCTGATTCGCCTGCAAAACCTCTGCATGGCGTATGACGGCGAGACGATACTCAACAATATCAATCTCTACATCAACGACAAGGAGTTTCTGACGCTCCTCGGGCCCAGCGGTTGCGGCAAAACCACGACGCTTCGCATTATCGGCGGTTTCACAACCCCGGTCTCCGGCGACGTGTTTTTCGACGGCGTGCGTATCAACGACGTACCGCCCCACAAGCGGCAGATTAACACCGTATTCCAGAAGTACGCGCTCTTCCCGCACTTGGACGTTTACGAGAACGTCGCCTTCGGACTGCGTATGCAGCGCGTCCCCTCCCCGGACAGTAAGCGCGGCGCGAAACTCTCCAACGAGGAAATCGACCGCCGCGTGATGGAAATGCTGGAATCCGTGAGCCTGAAAGGCTTCGAGCGCCGCCGCGTCGACGCCCTCTCCGGCGGGCAACAACAGCGTGTCGCAATCGCGCGGGCGCTCGTCAACCGCCCGAAAGTGCTCCTCCTTGACGAGCCTCTCGGCGCGCTTGACCTCAAACTCCGTAAAGATATGCAAATCGAACTCAAGCGCATTCAACAGCAAGTCGGCATTACGTTTATCTACGTCACGCACGACCAAGAAGAGGCCCTCACTATGTCCGATACGATTGTCATCATGGACAAGGGCAATATTCAGCAGATTGGCACCCCGGAGGATATCTACAACGAACCCAAAAACGCCTTTGTCGCCGATTTCATCGGGGAATCGAATATCATTGACGGCGTAATGGTGAAAGACAGGGTTGTAAAGATGTACGGGCGGCAGTTCGCGTGTCTCGACGGCGGTTTCGCCGAAAACGAACCTGTAGACGTGGTCATCCGCCCCGAGGATATCGACATTGTACCCGTAGAACAGGGACAGCTTACGGGCACCGTCACGAACGTGACGTTCAAGGGCATGCAGTACGATATTATTGTCGACTTCCGGGGCTTCAAGTGGCTGATTCAGACGACCGACCATTCGCCCGTCGGGTCGAAAATCGGCATTAAAATCGACCCCGACGGAATCCACGTCATGAAGAAAAGCGAATACTCCGGCATGTTCGGCGACTACTCCTCCTTCTCCGACGAGTACGACGAACTCAACGGCGCGGACGAGGCGCGGGAGGAGCAAGGCAATGAATCGTAAATTGTCCCTGCTGGCCCTGCCCTACGCGGTGTGGCTGTTCCTGCTCGTCGTGATTCCCATTCTCATTATGGCGGTCTACGCCTTCACGACTTCGGAATCTGTCGCCACCCTCGAAAACTTTACCGATATGGGCATTTACGCCTCTGTTTTCGTGCGGTCGTTCCGCCTCGCCGCCGTCGCAACGCTGATTTGCCTGCTTATCGGCTACCCCGCCGCCTACTTTATGGCCGGGGAAGGCCCCGGATTCCAGCGCGTCGCCCTCGCGCTGATTATGCTCCCCATGTGGATGAACTTCCTTTTGCGCACTTACTCTTGGATGTCCATCCTTGAGAATAACGGACTGCTCAACCAGCTTTTCCAGAAAATCGGGCTCTTCTCCCTGCTCAGCTCCGTGACCGGACAGGAAATACAAGCCTTCCAAATGCTCCGTACCCCCGGGGCCGTCACGCTCGGCATGGTCTACAACTACCTCCCGTTCATGATTCTCCCGATTTACTCCGTCATTCTCAAACTCGACCGCAATTTGCTGGAAGCCGCGCGCGACTTGGGCGCGGATTCCGTACAAGTCTTTCTCCGCGTTATTCTTCCGCTGTCGCTCCCGGGCGTACTCTCCGGCGTGACGATGGTCTTTGTGCCGTCGGTGTCGACGTTCGCCATCTCGCGCCTCCTCGGCGGCGGTACACAAATGATGTTGGGCGACCTTATCGAACAGCAGTTCCTCGGCGGCGCGTACAGTCCCCACCTCGGCGCGGCCATTTCGATGGTCATGATGATTATCGTCGTACTCTGCATGGCCCTCATGAACCATTTCGGAGAGGGTGAAGAACAGGCGGTGATGTTATGAGACAGCATCGCCGTACCGGGAGCCGGATTCTAATCGGCCTCGTCTTCCTGTTCCTCTACGCCCCCATCGCCCTCCTGATTATCTTCTCTTTCAACGAGGGCGACAGCAGTGCCGTGTGGCGCGGATTCTCCTTGCACTGGTACCAGTCGATGTTGCACAACCGCCTCATCGTCGAGAGCGTCTACATGACGCTGCTGGTCTCCTTACTCGCCACGCTGATTTCGACACTCGCCGGGACGTTCGCCGCCATCGGCCTCTACAGCCTCCCCCGGCGCCGCCGCGACGCACTGCTGACCGTCAACAATATTCCCATGATGAACGCCGATATTGTCACGGGCGTTTCGCTGTGCCTGTTCTTCGTGGCGTTCTTCCAGCTGTGGGGCGGCTTCGCGCGCTGGTTCAACGGCGTACAGTCGGCGGTCGTACTCCCCACGCGTCTGACACTCGGCCTCGGTACTTTACTGCTGGCCCATATCGCGTTTAATATCCCCTACGTCATTCTCAACGTGGCCCCCAAACTGCGCCAAATGGACCGTAACCTCATGGACGCCGCGCAAGACCTCGGCTGTACGTGGATGCAGGCCTTTTGGAAAGTCATGCTTCCCGAAATCAAGCCCGGAATCATCTCCGGCGCGCTGATTGCCTTCACGATGTCCATCGACGATTTCGTGATATCCTACTTTACGGCGGGTTCGTCTACGTCCACCCTCGCCATGACCATCTACGGCATGACCAAACGCCGCGTCACCCCCGAAATCAACGCCGTTTCGACGCTCCTTTTCCTGACAGTCCTTGTCTTGCTCGTGATTGTCAACGTGGGCGAAATCCGGCAGGAACGCCGGAAGAACGACCCCGCCGCACACAAAGAGCCAATCGGCGAACGCCTCCGGCGCTTCTTCTCCACCCGCACGGGCCGCTATGTACAACGGGGCCTTGTCGCGGCGGCGGCGGTCTGCTTTGTCGTCACGGTGTCTTTCCTGACGACGGAAACGCAGTCGATACCCGTCGTGAACGTCTGTAGCTGGGGCGAGTATATCGATACGGACTTAATCGACCAGTTCGAGGCCGAAACCGGAATCCGCGTCAACTACCAGACCGCCGAGAGCAACGAGACCATGTACTCCCTGCTCAAAAACGGCGGCGCCGATTACGATGTCATTGTCCCGTCCGACTATATGATTGCGCAGTTGATTGAGGAAGATATGCTCTCCGAGCTCAACTACGACCACATTCCGAATTTCGCCCTGATTGACCCGCGTTTCCGGAACCTCTCCTACGACCCCGAGAACAAGTACACCGTGCCCTATACGTGGAGCACGCTGGGCATTATCTACAACCCCACCATGGTTGACGAACCCGTGACATCATGGGGCGCGCTCTACGACGAGCGCAACGCCGGGAAAGTCCTGCTTATCAACAACTCCCGCGACGCCA
>CAMHDB010000021.1 GCA_946183715.1 uncultured Oscillibacter sp. | reverse complement strand
GTCCCGGAGGACAGGGAGCGCTATTTACGCGAAATCTCCGTGGAGACCATCCGCCGCCGCCTGCTGTCGGAGGCGTCCTATACCGTGGACTACCGCTGCCGCGACGCGAACGACGAACAGGGTACCGTATACATGCAAATGTCGGTCGTGTCGATTCCCAACACGCGGCGCGTAGTCGTCGGCTACCGGGACATCACGGAGCAGACTTTGCGCGTACAGCGCGAGCTCTCCGAGAGAATGAGCATGGAACTCGAACTCGAACGCGAGAAGAACGCGAACGAAGTCAAGTCGGCGTTTCTGTTCAACCTCTCCCACGACATCCGCACGCCCATGAACGCCATTATGGGCTTTACGGAACTCGCCAAGAGCCACGTCCACGACCCCGCGAAACTGCAAGACTATCTGGGCAAAGTCGACGAATCCAGCCGCCACCTGCTGTCGCTCATCGACGACCTGCTCGAAATGGGCCGCCTCGACGCCGGACATACCGCCCTGCATTTGGAAGCCTGCGACCTGCGCGAACAGCTCACCATGACCGCGGACATGTTCCGCCTACAAGCTGACAAGAAGCATATTACGCTGAAAGAGCGTTTCGACCTGCCGGAGGAGCCTGTCATGCTCGACGCCGGGCGATTCCGGCGCGTCATGGGGAATCTGCTCGACAACGCGCTGAAGTTCACGCCCGAACACGGGACTGTCGCCGTGAGCGCACAGCGGAAGCAGGTGTCGGAATCTGGCTACGCCCGCTACGAGTTCGCGGTCTCCGACACCGGAATCGGGATGTCCGCGGCGTTCATGGAGCGGATGTACCAGCAGTTTGAGCGGGAGGAAACGTCGACGAAAAGCGGCTACGTCGGCATGGGGCTCGGGCTGTCGATTGCTCGGCACCTGTTAGACGTGATGGGCGGCTCGATTTCCGCGACGAGCGAAAAGGGAAAGGGTTCCACGTTTACCGTAGACTTGCCGCTGAAACTCGTCAACGCCCCCGCCGCCGTCCCCGATACGACGGAGGAAACCGTACTCCCGGACGGCGGCGGCGCGCGGATTCTGCTGGTAGAGGATATCGAAATCAACCGAATGCTCGCGGAGACGATTCTGGAGGATTCCGGCTTTGCGGTGGAGTCCGTCCCGGACGGCTGCGACGCCGTCGAGGCGTTCGGGAATCACCCGGCGGGGTACTACGACCTCATTCTGATGGATATCCAAATGCCCGTCATGAACGGCTACGAGGCCACGCGGGCCATACGTGCCATGGAGCGCGACGACGCGAAAACTATCCCCATTATCGCCCTGAGCGCGAACGCCCGCGACGAGGACAAGCGGATGTCCATGCAAAGCGGCATGAATCACCATATCGCGAAACCCTTCGACGTGGCGAATTTGATTTCCACCGTCAGCGAACACATTGCCCCCGGGAACGCGTAAAAAACGAACCGCCTCACGTTGTGGGGCGGTTCGCGATTAGAACGCCTGCAACAGGCTTTCCGTGAGGCCGTTGGCGTCCGTGATGACCAGTCCGCCGACGCCGAACAGCTTCGCGAGGCGTACCCGCGAGGCCACCGCGCGCGAATCCAGATACCATATGACTTCCTCCGGCTTCTCGTCCGACGCCGGACGGCGTAAGTAGGCGCAGGCGTAGCGCTCGGAGTAGTAGCCCGACACGCCTTCCTCGTTGAGCAGTGCTTCCACGTCCCGCGCGCCGATGAGGCCCGTATTCGTCGCGCCCGTCCAGACGCTCCCGGACGTGCTGACGAGTAAGGCTGATTTCGCGGGGTTCAACAGCGACGCCTCCCCGGTGCCGGAGTGGAACAGCGCGCGCAAAGTCTTGTAGACCTCCTCCAGCGGTTCGACGGGCGCGGACGGGAAGCCGTTGACGAGGCGCGACTGCCCGAGTACGCGGACGGTGACACTGTCGGCGATTTTCCCGAGGGCGGCGTAGGGGTAATTATCGTCGGTCTCCGCGGGCGCGGGGACAATCAAATGTAAAAAGCGGTTTTGGAGCAGGCCTTTCAGGGACTGTACCTGTGAGGCGTCCACATAGGAGCTCGTCAATTCCAGCAGGAGGCCCGCGTAGCCGCCCTCCGCGACGGCGTTCGCGACAGGGTTCAGGGCGTTCCAGCGGAGGGAATCGCCCGAGAGGCAGAGCAGGGCCTGTTTGCCCGTCGCGGCAATGGAGGCGCGTAACGAGGCCGACGCGTCGGGGCTGACAGTATACGAAATGGGCGTGTCCTGAGAGCCCGTCAGGCGTCCGGCGGCGACAGCGACCGACTGCAATCCGGCGGAGGCCCAGAGGCCGTCCGCCGAGGTGACGATTCCGGTCTTGCGCGGGGCGGCGTAGAGTTTGCGGTAGAGGCGCGCCAGTATGGCGGCGGTCTGTTCGCGGGTGGCGGCGTTGTCGGGGAGGAACAGTCCGCCGTTCCCGTTGATAAGGCCCATGTCGTGGGCGAGGGAGATGTAGCCCGCGTTGGCCTTGACATCGGCGAACGCGACAGGCTCCGTAAGCCCGGAAAGTACCGGGTAGCCCAAGGCGCGAATCAGCATGGCGGCGAGTTCGGCGCGCGTGACGGGCTCCTCCGGGCGGAAAAGCCGCGTCTGGTCGGTCACGACGCCCTGCCGGTAGGCCGACGCCAGCGCCGGGACGTACCACGCGCCGGGGTTGATATCCTGATAGGGCAGGGCGGCGGCGTCTTCCGCGTTCCAGTGAAAGATACGGTTCAGAATGACCACGCAGGCGGCGCGGCTCAGGGACCGTCCGAGGCCGAAGGCGGTCGGCGTGACGCCGTTCATAATGCCCTGTTGGGCGCAGAGTTCGATATCGGCGGCGGCCCAGTGAGTGTCGGGCACGTCGGTAAAACGCGTCGCGCGGGCGCGCGGGGCCGCGCTGAACACGATACACGCGGCAAGCAGGGCGCAAATGCCGCGTTGCGGTTGTTTTTTCATGGTGTGTACACTCCTGTAATTGTCCGCTTTCGGGAAGCGGGAATTAGCGGGGCGGGCGGCGCAGCAGGCGCCGGAACACGTCCGCAAGCGGCGGGGCGGCCTTGCGCAGGAGGCGTAACGGCAGGGGCGGGAGCGTCAGGAAGCGCTTGCGGACTTTCTCGAAGGGTTCCAGCGCGTAGGCGGTGAAGAAGGCGCTCCGCTGTGGCTGCGGGGGCGTCGGCCCGGACAGGCGCGGATTGCCCTTGAGGGCCTGTTCCAGCGAGGCGGGCTTCCGCACGAGGGGGAGGTTGTCGAACACATACGCCCCGTGCGGGGTGTTGACCATCAGCAGACTGATTCCGAGGCCTTCTTCCTCCGGGTAGTCGTCCAGCCCCCAGAAGTCTCCTAGGGTGAAATCGCCGGGGCGGCTGATGCTCGCGTAGGGGCAGTGGTGACAGCTCCGCCGCAGGAACAGCGCCCGCCCGAAGGCCCGTCCGTACTCCGTCTCGTAGAACGGGCGGGAATCCACAAGGCCGTTTTCGTAGACGGCGGTAAAGTGCGGGAGTTTCCACCCGGCGACTTTGTTCCGGAATCGCACGGCGCGGAGTTCGAGCCCTTGTTCCTGTCGCAGGGAGCGGACCATGTCCTCCCAGACGCCCGGAGAGGGCACGCCGTGACAGACGATATCACAAGTAATCAGGTTTTCGGGGCGCGTGCCGAGAAAGCGGTAAAGCCCGTCGACTTGACAGGGCGTCCCAGAGAATAAAACCGAACGGCTTTTGAGGGCTTCCCGTACCAGCGCGAACGTTCTGCCCAAGTCGCTCTGCACGTATTTCGCGCCGCGCAGACGCCATAACTCCTCTTTGTTCAGGCAGATTGTGTGCCGGACGCGCTGTTTCCCGTCCATGGCCGCGCCGAAGACGACGCCGCCGTTTTCGAGGACGTATTCCGCGAGCGCGGAGAACGCGCCGCCCGACGAAGAATCGCGCCTAGTGACGGGGTCGCGGTGCCACGCGGCGAAGACCGCCGGGGCCGGACGCGGTTCCATGGGGTGCAGAATCGGGCAGACTGCCGTACAGCGCCCGCAACGTACACAGCGTTCCGGGCTGATTTTCGGAAACAGGAAGCCTTCCTCGTCGCGCTCCATGGTGATGGCGCGTTTCGGGCAGATACTCGCGCAGGCAGTACAGCCCGTACAGCGTTCGTGAGACGCCAGTTTCGGGAGGGGCTTTTCGGTATTGCGCAGGGCGCGCGCGCCGGACGCGGGAATAAACGCGGCGTCGCCGGATACGCCGGGGCGGTCGGACTGGTAAAGCGCCCGCTGGAGATAGGACAGCGACGTTTCACGCTCTTTTTGCAGGCGTTCGCGGACATTCTGCCAGTCAATCAGGGCGTCGAGGGCGGCAGTCTGCCCGATACCTACGATGCGGTCAGTCAGGCCCAGACGGCGGAGTAAATGGTAACTCCGTGACTTTTCGGGTTCGGCCTGTTCGGCGGGGGAGACGGCGGTGAAAAACGGACGCTGGAAGAGTACGGAAAAGGCCGTGCCGTGGAAAGAGTTCGTGAGCACGAAAGAGGCGTTGCGGAACAGGCGCACAAATTCCGTCGGGCCGGCGTCGTAAATGCGGTGCGCGTCCGGGAAGGCTTTCCGGCGCGTCCCGCAGAGTTGCACGACGGGGAATTTCAGGCTTTCGGACAGCAACCGGATATAGGGGGACAGCAGGACAGGCGGGTGAATGAAGTAGCAGAGTAAATAGGGGCCGTTCGGGAACGGCTCCGGCGGGGCCGCCACGGCTGACCACTGGTGTTCGGTGCGCAAGAGTACGGGGTCGAGGACGACGGGCGCTTCCGCGTCGGTGACGGCGCGGAGGATGTCCTGTCCGGACTGCTCGCGCGTCGAGAGGTGGGAGAAGGCCGACAAATACGCCCGCAATTCGTCGCCCATGCCGTCGGGCAGGCGGGGCAGGCCGAAGGAGGGCGCGTAGGCGATTTTCCGGGCACCGGAGAAGGCCCCGAAAAATACGGGGTCAAAGTGGCGGTCGGGGAAAATCAGCGGGTTCCAAATCTGGTCGCTCCCGGAAATCAGCACGTCATAGGGGAGATTGGCGCGCCGGAGTTCGTCGAGGCTCCCGTAGGGGCGCGCCCCGACGCCGAGAACGTCGTGTTCAAAGGTATTAAAGCGGTCGTAGCGGCGTTTGAGGGCGGCGTAGTGGGCGGCGGTGTGGATGTCGGAGAGTGCGCTTCCGATACCCGTCGGGGGGCGGAAGAGCGCGTTGTTCTGGTTGACGTAGTAGTGAATGATGTCGCACGAGGCCCCCAGCGATTCCACGGCCCATTTCGTGGCGGCGGCCTGTAGCGGCGCGCCGTAGTGGTGGATATGGTAGAACGTGAGCAGTCCTGTTTTGAAATCCGGGTTCATTTGCGCGCCGCCTCCGTTCGTCCGTCACTGCGGAATGTCGTCTTCCGCCACCCATTCCGAAACCGGAACCGTCACGAACTCCGTCTCCGTCGTCCGGATGATGACCTTGTCCAGCCCGGCGTTAATGACCATGCGGCGGCACATCATGCAGGAAGTCGCGTCGGACAGCAATTGCCCCGTCCGGGCGTCGCGGCCCACCAAGTACAGCGTGCCGCCGACCATGTCGCGGCGGCTCGCCGAGATAATCGCGTTGGCCTCCGCGTGTACGCTCCGGCAGAGTTCGTAGCGTTCGCCCCGCGGGACGCGCAGGGCCTCCCGCGGACAGCAGCCGAGCGTAGAACAGTTGGCGCGTCCGCGCGGCGCGCCGTTGTAGCCCGTGGAGATGATTTCGTCGTTTTTGACGATGATGGCGCCGTAGACCCGGCGCAGACAGGTTGCGCGTTCGAGTACGGTTTCGGCGATGTCCAGGTAGTAGTTTTCCTTGCTGATACGTTCCACAGTGTTCCACTCGCTTCCGTTCAAGGTTCCCGTGGACAGTGTACCACAGTCGGGCGGGATTGGCAAGCCCCGGAAACGCTTTTCGGTAAAATTCCGTGATAACTTCCTGTCGTTTCCGTGAAAAAACATGGTATCCGAAACGGGAAAATACAAGACGCCTCCCCGTGACACGAGGGAGGCGTAATTCTATTCAGCGGTGACGCCGCTTCCAAGCCAGTACCGACAGCGGAATCGAGACTGCCGTCAGTACCGCCGCCGCCAGATATTCCGGCCACAGCGACTGCTCAAAGCCGCCCGTAAAGAGCTGGTCGCTGAACGCGATATCCCGGATAGTCATCAGCGCGATACCCCCGCCCATCAAGGCGCAAAGTACAAGGATAAGCAGTGTACGCACGGCGCGGCTTTTCTCGGCGTCGAAGCGGAAATACACGGGCATACTGAACGACAGCAAGCCCGCCGCGACCGGGATTTCCGCCAGAAGCGTCCGGAGGGAGTTTCCCCGGAAGAACGTCACGGGGGCGTCGAAATATTGGAACAGGAACGCCACCGCGCTTTGTGCCAGACTGCCGAGAAGCAAAAAGCCTAACATGGATATCCAGCCGACGCAGTAGCGGCTCAGCACGATTTGGCGCGTACTGTAGGGCAACATCAGCTCCATCTCGTCCCAGTGACTGCGGTCGTCGTAGGCGAACGCCGACGCCGGGAGCAGTACGGCGTAGAGAATAGAAATCAGCGTGGCGGTGCCGTTGTTGAACACCTGAAAGATGATAATCACCGCCGCGAAAAGCCCGATTTGCTTTTTCAGCACGTAGAAATCCTTCCGCATTAAGGCTTTCATACCGCTTTCGCCCCCCTCACTGTAAACAGTATCACGTCTTCCACAGTAGGCCGCTCTAAAACCAGCGTATCCGGCACGGCGTCGCGGCGTACCAGCGCCCGCACGCCGCCGTAGGCGCTCGCCTCGCGCCCTACGACCGCCTCCGGTAACAGACTGTCCGCCTGTTCCGCCGTGCCCTTGAAAATGCCGTGGCGGTCAAGCAACGCGTCCTTCTCCTCGTGAAACAGCAGTTTCCCCCGGTGCAGGAACGCGATACTGTCGCAGAGCTTCTCCAAGTCGCTGACGATATGCGACGAAATCAGAATGGAGTGTCCTTCCTCTAACGCGAACTCCCGGAATGTCTCAATGATTTCGTCGCGGACAATGGGGTCAAGTCCCGCCGTGGCCTCGTCGAGTACGAGTAATTTCGCCTCGTGGCTCAGCGCGACCGAAATCGCAAGTTTCATGCGCATTCCCCGCGAATACTCCTTGAACGGCTTCTTTTCGGGCAGTTCAAAACGCCGCAGGTACTCCGTGTAACGCGCCGTATTCCAGCGGCGGTAGGTGTCGCGCATGACGGCCCCGACTTGCGCCGCCGTCATGACCTCCGGGAAGTAGGCCTCGTCGAGTACGATTCCGATTTCCTGTTTGGCCTCGCGGAAGTCCCGCGACGCCGGAGAGCGTCCGAGTACCGAAATCTCCCCGCCGTCGGCGCCGATAGCGCCCATCAATAGCCGGATAGCCGTCGTTTTCCCGGCTCCGTTCTCGCCGACCAGGCCACACACCGTCCCTTCGGGGACTGTCAAAGTCACATTGTCCAGCGTGAAGTCCCGGAAGGCCTTCGTCACGCCGTTCAGCGCGATTGCGTCCATATTACTCCTCCTCCCATAAAATCCGCGCCGTTTCCCGGAAATCCGCGTAGGTTACGCCGCTGTCCTTCGCGATTCGGATAGCCGCGCCCAAATGCGCCTCCATTTCGCGGGCTTTTCCCTCGCGCACCAGTTCCAGATTCTTTTCCGCCACGAAACAGCCCTTCCCCGCCACGGTGTACAGAAACCCGGCGGCTTCGAGTTCGTCGTAGGCGCGCTTCGTCGTGATGACCGAGATTTTCAAGTCCTTCGCCAGTGCGCGTATCGACGGCAACGCCTCGCCGGGTTTGAGTTCCCCGGAGAGAATCCGCGCCTTTAGCTGGCTTGCAATCTGGTCGTATATGGGGCGGTTCGTGGTGTTGCGTAGGATAAGCTCCATAGCGTCCCTCCGTTCCTTCTGTATATGTACAGTATACACGGTATGCACAGTTTGTCAAGAGGGGAGTTTAGTTTCGTGGAATGTGCCAAACAGGGCGGGTATATTTTGTAGGGTAACACAAAAGCCGCCCGTAAACAGGGCGGCTCGGTAAGGCGGAAGTTATTTACCCGTTTTTTTCGACATCCTGCCAATTTATGTTGTGCAGTATTTCCGCGTCATCTCCCACAAATATTGTTTCCGCTTCGGCGTCGCCCAGCAGCTGATACAACATCCATGCGGTCATGTAGCCGTCTGTCCGCGTCTGCATTTCCCAATGCTCGGCATTGGCTACGCGACCTCTCACCTTAAACAAATCATCAGGCGTCTTGTCATAGTTTTCGACCAGAGACGCCAACGGCGCTACGCCGCCGAACTCCGTCGAGATGTCGTCCACTCCGGCGTCATCGGACGCGCCAGCTCCCGCCGTCATAAAATATGGCGCTCTCAGTTTCGATACGTCGTATTCCCAGCCCATCATTTTCGCAAGCGACGCATAAGCGGCGCTTCCCGTGAAAATCGCTTTGTAGAGAGCGCTGTTTTCATACTTTGTAGCGGCGCACAACGCCCCCGCGCCGCCTTGCGAATAGCCGACAATTCCGATGCGGTCCTTGTCAATCTTGTTGTGCAGGACAGCTTCGACGGGAAGATTCAGCATAAAGTCCAGCGTAATGGACGCGGTTTCCCCGGTGCCGGTCTGCGGGTCGTTGTTGCCGACTACGACAAATCCCCACGACGCGAGCCGCTCAAAAAACGGCATATAATTTCTTGCCCTTGTGTTACTGCCATTGACAACAATTACCATTGGATAGCGTTTGTCATTCGCTTCCAGTTCCGCCGGATACCACGCCATGATTTTTCCGATTGCGGAATTATCCGACTTAAATTCCAGCTTGGAAACGGAGTAATTTCCACATTGAGAGTATCGGAACTCCAAAGGCGAATCGCTGTGGATATTCTCATAGTAGTTTTTCGGAAGAAACGCTTTGTAGCTGTCCAGTACATTCTTCACAATCAGCGCAAAGGCAACGATGACAATAAAGCCTATAAAAATTCCCAATATTTTCAGCATTTTCTTCATTGTATCCTCCCGATAAGTTCCGATTTGTCCGCTTATTGCCACAAATTATATCATAAACACAAGGCGATTGCAAGACGGCGCGTTTTGTCGCTTTCCACAAAAAGCACGGGGAGAAATTGTAGCTTTTCTGAAAAAAGCCTGTTTACAAGTACAGTTTATCGTGGTAAACTATCACCGTACTAAAGGGGCGGAGGCCCCGTATTTTGGAGGCTGTACGATGAAAAAGAAGATTCTGGCTCTCTTACTGGTCTGCGGACTGCTCCTGTCACTGGCGGCCTGCGGCGGCGCGCCTGCGGAGGAGAATACCGAGAGCGGTTCCGCCGCGAACGAGGAGACTACCCCGCCCGACGATACCACGCCCCCCGACGACACCGCTACCCCCGACGATACCCAGCCCGCCGACGAGGAACCCGCCACGCTGACCGGCGTCGCCGACACCGACAGCGATACCGCCTACGTGCAGAACAAGGGCACGCTGGTTGTCGGAATCACGGACTTCGCGCCGATGGACTACAAGAGCGAGGCCGGGGAGTGGATTGGCTTCGACGCCGATATGGCGAAAGCCTTCGCCGATTCCCTCGGCGTCAAGGCCGACTTCATCGAAATCAACTGGGACAACAAGCTCATGGAACTCGACACGAAAGCCATTGACGTAGTCTGGAACGGCATGACGATTACGGACGAGGTGCGGGAAGGCGCGTCCGTCTCCGACGCCTACTGCCTCAACGGACAGGTCGTGGTTCTCCCCGCCGAACTCGCCGACGCCTACACGACCGTGGAAAGCCTCTCGGAACTCAGCTTCGCGGTAGAGAACGGCTCCGCCGGGGCCGCACAGCTCGACCTCCTCGGAATCCCGTACACCGCCCTTGACACACAGGCCCGTGCGCTGATGGAAGTCGCCTCGGGGGCCTCCGACGCCTGCGTGATTGACCTGCTCATGGCCGGCGCGATGATTGGCGAGGGCACCAGTTACCCCGGACTGACGCACACGCTACAGCTCAACAGTGAGGAATACGGCGTGGCCTTCCGCAAAGGCTCCGACCTCGTGGACGCCTTCAACCAGTTCTGGGCGGACGCCTCCGCGCAGGGGACTGTCATGGAGACCGCCAACATGTACGGAGTACAGGAATCTGTCGTCGTAAAATAACCGCGCGCGACGCGAACGGAGGGCCTGTCATTGGCCCTCCGTTTTTTGGTACGCGTAAGAGTACGCCCCCTCGCGCCTTGCGGGGCTAACAAAAAACTGTCGGGTATACGATATTCAAAAGAAAAGGTGATTTCATGCTCCTGACTGTCACGACCACCCTGCTGGGGGGCTTCGGCACGACGCTGAAACTGTTCTTTCTGACGCTCCTTTTCGCGCTCCCGCTGGGGCTTGTCATTAGCTTCGGCTCCATGAGCCGCTTTTCGCCCCTCCGCTACCTCACACAGACTTTCGTCTGGATTATCCGCGGTTCCCCGCTCCTGTTGCAAATCCTGATTGTCTTTTATGGCCCGGGGTTGCTGTTTCATCTCCCGCTACTCCCGCGCTTTACCGCCGCCCTGCTCTCCTTCGTCATCAACTACGCCTGCTACTTCTCCGAAATCTACCGGGGCGGGATACAGTCCGTACCGCGCGGGCAGTACGAGGCCGGACAGGTGCTCGGCATGACCCCCGCGCAGATTTTCTTCCGTATCACGCTTCTACAGGTCGTCAAGCGCATTATTCCGCCAATGGGCAACGAGTTCATTACTCTGGTCAAAGATACCGCCCTCGTGCGCGTTATCGGCGTGTACGAAATCATCTGGACGGGCGAATCCTTCACCAAAAAGGGCCTTATCTGGCCGCTGTTCTATACCGGCCTGTTTTATCTCATCTTCAACGGCGGCCTGACGATTCTCTTCCGCAAGGTGGAAGAAAAACTCGACTACTTCAAGTAAGGGGGCGCGGAATATGTCAGTCTTGGAAGTCCGGAACCTCGAAAAGCACTTCGACCATACACGGGTACTTAACGACATCAGTTTCACACTCGAACAGGGGCAGGCCCTGTCGATTATCGGCTCTTCGGGGAGCGGGAAGACCACGCTTCTGCGCTGTCTGAACTTTCTGGAGCGTCCGGACGGCGGCGCGATTTCCGTCAACGGGGAGACGCTGTTCGACGCGCAAGACCCCGCGACGCAGGACGAACGGAGTATCCGCGCGAAACGGCTACATTTCGGGCTTGTGTTCCAGAACTTCAACCTGTTCCCGCAGTACACGGCGCTGGAAAACGTCACGCTGGCGCGGGAATTACTCTCGAAAAAGAGCGGCGGAGAATCGAAAGAGGACATCCGCAACGCCGGACGCGAATTACTCGCCCAGATGGGGCTTGCCGACCGGGCGTCGCACTACCCGCACCAGCTTTCGGGCGGACAGCAGCAACGCGTCGCAATCGCGCGGGCGCTGGCCCTGCACCCGGATATCCTCTGCTTCGACGAGCCGACTTCCGCGCTTGACCCCGAATTAACCGGGGAAGTTCTGCGCGTAATCCGGAACCTCGCGGAGCAGAAAACGACGATGATTATTGTCACGCACGAAATGGCCTTCGCGCGGGACGTGGCCGACCGTGTGATTTTCATGGACGGCGGTCTCATTGTCGAGCAAGGCGACCCGAGGGAAGTCATTGACAATCCCAAGGAGGAGCGTACCCGGCAGTTTCTGTCCAACTACGCCCGGAGCTGATGAAATGTTTCGTTGCCCCTATAGCCCCCGTTGACACGGGGGAGGTTTTTTGTCGCTCGCGGGTTGACAACTTCTATACAAAAGGCGTATACTGGCGGCGAAAGGAAGTGGGATTCATGGCGCTTGTGAGTACCAATATCAAACTCGACCCGGCGCTCAAACAGGACGCGCAGGAACTGTTTGACAATCTGGGCCTGAGTTTAAGCGCGGCGGTGAATCTGTTCTTGCGTCAGGCCGTCCGGGAACAGGCGATTCCGTTCCGGGTGGGGATGTCGGCCTACAATGAGGAGACGCTGAAAGCGATTCAGGACGCGCGGCAGGGGCGTAACGTGAGCAGAACCTTTGACACGGTGGAAGAAATGTTCGAGGCGCTGGATGCTGAAACCGAGATATAGCGCCGCGTTCAAGAGGGATTACAAGCGGCTGAAAAAGCGGAAATATGACCTGAACGCCCTGAAACAGGCGGTTTCTCTGCTGGCCTCCGGCGAACCCCTCCCGCAGTCCTGCCGCGACCACGCACTGGTTGGACAGTACGCCGGTTGTCGGGAATGCCATATCGCCCCGGACTGGCTACTGGTATACGAAATCCGGCAACAGGAACTTATCTTGTATTTGACCCGTACCGGGAGCCATAGCGACATTTTCATGTAAACCTGACAAACGACCGTCCCTTTACGGGGCGGTCGCCGTGTCGTTAGCCGTCGAGATTCTCGCCGTTGGAGGCGATAACCTGTTTG
>CAMHDB010000020.1 GCA_946183715.1 uncultured Oscillibacter sp. | reverse complement strand
TGGAGAGGGTCAGGATAATCGTCACGGCGATACCCATGCCGAGGCCGTTAAAGAAGGAAGTCGTGATAGCCATCGTAGAGCAGAGGCCGAGGAGCTGTACGAGTACGGGGTTATTGGTGATGAGGCCCTCTTTGAATTGGGTTTTGAAATCCATCGTTACGCCTCCTTAGTCCATCAGGGCGGCGACCGCCAGCGCGGCATTGACGCCCGTCGTCACGCCGCGCGAAGAGACCGTCGCGCCGCTGATTCCGTCGATATTCCCGCCGACCGTCAGCGCGCCGTCCTCCGGCGACTTGCCTATAAACTGGTCAAGTACGGGCGTACCGCTCGCGGTGGGTTCGTTGCCCATGACTTTCGACCCGATTCCCGGCGTTTCCGAGTTGCTGACAATCGAGACGCCCGTCACCACGTCGGCCTCGTCGACGCCGACCATCATTTCAATATTGCCCTGCGAGCCGCTGGAAACGACCGTAAAGGCATAGCCGGCGGGGGCGTCACCCTCCGAGACGGCGTAGAGTGCCGAGAGCGTCGCCCCGGCCCCGGACGCCGCCGCCGTCATGTCGTCGGAGAGTTCGAGGGCGTCCGAAAATTCGGAGGCGTCCGGATTCTCCACGACCTGTTTCAAGGCGGCGTCGGTGGCGGCCTTTTTGCGGGCCGTGATATTCGGGAGCGTCACCATATTGACCAGCCCCAGCAGAAACGCGACAACGAGACAAGTCCCGAACAGCCGGACAGTCAATGTGGCGATGTATTTCGGGTTCATGCTGACTTTCGCGTTTTCCTTGACTTCTGCGCTCATGCTGTCGCCTCCTTTTCGGATTCTTTGACCACGCCGAAGCGCGGCGGTTTCACATAGCGGTCAATCAGAGGAACGAACAGATTCATCACCATAATAGAATAGCACACGCCTTCATTGTAGGAGCCGAAATAGCGGATTGCGATTGTAAACAGTCCGCAACCGACGCCGAAGATGGCCTGTCCTTTCGCGGTGACGGGCGACGTGGCGTAGTCGGTGGCCATGAAAATCGCGCCGAGCATGAGGCCGCCGCCGAGTACGTTGTAAATCATCCAGTCGAAGTTTCCGACGCCGCCGCGCGGGAACAGCAACGCCAGTACGGCCACGGTGCCCACGTAGAAAACGGGCGTCTGCCAGTTGATAATCTTCCGGTACAACAGCCACGCGAAGCCAATCAGCAGGGCGAGCGTCGAGACTTCCCCGACAGAACCCGGAATCGTGCCGAGGAACATGTCGCCGACGCTGTACTTGCTCATCAGGAACGCGGCGGTTCCGCCCTTGAGTTGCGCCAGCGGCGTCGCGGTGGTCGTCACGTCGGCGGTACTGCCCAGCACGGCGGCGAATTTCCCGACAGGGTTCGCCCATGTCGTCATAGTCCCGGCGTAGCTTGCGAGTAAGGCGGCGCGTCCGGCGAGGGCCGGGTTGACGAAGTTGCACCCGATTCCGCCGAATAACTGCTTCACGAGTACGATGGCGAAGAAGTCGCCGATTAGAATCGTCCAGTAGGGAATCTGCACGGGGCAGACGAACGCCAGCAGGACGCCCGTCACGACGGCGCTGAGGTCGTTCACGGATTGCGGCTTGTGCATGAGGCGGCGGTAGCCCCACTCAAAGAATACGCAGGCCGCCGCCGAGAAGGCCGTCACGGACAGCGCCCGCACGCCGAAGTTGTAACACGCGAACAGCAACGCCGGACACAGCGCAATGAGCACGTCGCGCATGATGGTTTGTGTCGTCTGCTCTCCGCGGATGTGCGGGGAGGATGTCGCGATAAGTTTCAGGCTCTTGTAATCCGTCGTCATTTCGCCACAGCCTCCTTTTTCGCGGCCTTTTTGGCCTCCGCCGCCGCGCGGTCGGCGGCCATTTTGTTCTTGAGCTTCTGCTTGCCGTACTTGAACATATGCGTAAGGTGCATGCGCGCCGGACAGGCATACGCACACGCGCCGCACTCCATGCAGTCCATGACGTGGGCCTCGTTCAACTCGTCGAGCATGTCCTTTGACGCGTACTGGTACATAAACAGCGGTTCGAGGTGCATCGGGCACGCCGCCACGCACTTCCCGCAACGGATACACTGCGGGTGTTCTACGGTCTGCTCCTCGTCGGCGCAGAACGCCAGCATAGCGCCCGTTCCCTTGCCTACGGGTACCTCCGCCGTGTACTGGGCTAGGCCCATCATAGGCCCGCCCATGACGAGTTTATAAGTGCGTTCGTCCAGTCCGCCGCACTCGTCGAACAGACGGGAGACGGGAGTACCAATCGGGCATTCGATGTTTTTCGGCTCCGCGACGCCCGAACCCGCGACCGTCACAATCTTTTTCACGACGGGCATACCGTCCTTGATGGCGCGGTAAATGGCGCAAGTCGTGTTGATGTTGAACACGGCGCAGCCGATATTCGACGGCAGTCCGCCCGGGGGTACCTGCTTCCCGGTAATCGCCTGACAGAGCTGTTTTTCGCCGCCCTGCGGGTACCGGCACGCGAGAGCGCGTACTTCTACGGGCGCGTTCCGCTCGGCTATGACCCGGTTCATGCTCTCAATACCGTTCTGCTTGTTGTCCTCGACGCCGATAATCACCTTGTCGACGCCGAACATTTTCGCAAGGTACGCCGCCCCGCCGATAATCTCCCCGGGGCGCTCCAGCATGGTACGGTGGTCGCCTGTGATGTACGGCTCGCACTCGGCCCCGTTGATAATCACGGTGTCGACTTTGCCGATTCCGCTGGAAATCTTGACGTGCGTCGGGAACGTCGCGCCGCCCATGCCCACGATTCCGGCGTTTTTGACGGCCTCGACCATCTCCTCGACGCTCAGCGCGTCGGGGTCGGCGGGGGCCTGTACTTCCTCGCTTAGCTCGTCCTGAAAGTCGTTCGTGATGACGACCGACATCATGTTTCCGCCCATGCTGTACGGGCGCGGCTCGACGGCCTTGACCGTCCCGGACACGCTCGCGTGAATCGGCGCGCCCAGTCCGCGGAACTCCCCGATTTTCTGCCCGACTTTCACGCGGTCGCCCTTCCTGACCGTCGGGGTACACGGCGCGCCGAAGTGCATGGACATCGGAATCACGACTTCCGGCGGGGGCGGGAGTTGTTGTATGGCTTTCTCATTGGTTGCGGCCTTCATGTCGTGGGGATGAACGCCGCCAAAGAACGCATTTGCCATTTTTTCACCTCATTTTCTCCTTGACACGGTGCCTGTCGCTATGGACTGCTGCCGCATAACACGCCCATTGTACACCACACAGACAGAAATGTCTAGTATGCAACTTTTCTTTTTTTGGCAAGTATGTGGCAAAGCCCCCTCCGGGCCACTTTCCCCGTTGACGCGGGGAGGCTTTCGAGGGATTCCCGGCGGGAGAATCAGCGGCAACTTTACTGAAAACGTCCGGTTTTCAGCCGCCCTGTACGGCGGGGCGTCGCATAGGGACGGGGAGACAAAACCACGGCAGGCGCTTGGGGCGGATTCCCGTTTTGAGACAGCCCTGATGTTCAGATACGCCCCCGCCAGACTTTGACCGCGATTCGCGCAAAAAAGAGTTTACCTTCCGGGGCGGATGTGCTACAATACAACCGAACGCGGCATTCCCGGCGGAACACGAAAGGGGCGGAAGCTATGGGCGGGAATCGAAAACACAGAGAACCGAATATGGGCCTTTATGAGACCATCCTGAACCTCAGAGACCTCGACGAGTGTACCCGTTTTTTTCAAGACCTGTGTACGCCGATAGAATTACGGAGCATGGAACAGCGCTTTGAAGTGGCGGTAGAACTGGAGCGCGGCGAAGTCTACTCCGAAATTCTGGCGAAAACCGGGGCGAGCAGTGCGACGGTCAGCCGGGTACGGCGTTCGATGCTGGACGGCGGCGCGGGCGGCGTCATGCGGGACGTGATTTTCCGCGAACGCTTCCGGCGCACGCCCGAAGAGGAGTCATCTTGACGGAAATTGTGAGGGAATGAACATGAGACAACTGATGTTGGGCAACGCGGCGGTTGCCCGCGGACTGTACGAGGCGGGCTGCGCGGTGGTATCCAGCTACCCGGGCACGCCGAGTACGGAAATCACCGAGGAGGCCGCGAGGTACGACGAAATCTACTGCGAGTGGGCACCGAACGAAAAAGTAGCTATGGAGACGGCGTTCGGGGCAAGTCTGGCCGGGAAGCGTAGCTTCTGCGGCATGAAACACGTAGGCCTGAACGTGGCCGCCGACCCGCTTTTCACGGTGTCCTATACGGGCGTCAACGCCGGAATGGTGATTGCCGTCGCCGACGACGCCGGCATGCACTCGTCGCAAAACGAGCAGGATTCCCGGCACTACGCCCGCTCGGCCAAACTCCCCATGCTGGAGCCGTCCGATTCGGCGGAGGGCCGCGCGTTCGCCATGAAGGCCTACGAAATCTCCGAGGCGTTCGACTGCCCCGTACTGCTGAAAATGTGTACGCGTATCGCACACTCGCAGTCGGTCGTGGAGACCGGGGAGCGTACCACGCCGCCCGCGAGGCCTTACGAGAAGAATATCGGCAAGTACGTCATGATGCCCGGCAACGCGATTCGGCGTCACCCGGTCGTAGAGGAGCGTATGCGCAGGCTGGCGGAGTTCGCGGAAACGTCGGACTTGAACCGCGCGGAACCCGGAGAGGAAAATACTATCGGCCTTCTTACGTCGTCGACCTGTTACCAGTACGTAAAAGAGGTGTGCGGAGACCGCTACCCGGTCTTGAAACTCGGCATGGTCTGGCCCCTGCCCGAAAAGAAAATCCGCGCGTTCGCCGCCTCCGTCGATTCTTTAGTCGTCGTCGAGGAACTCGACGGCTTTCTGGAAACCTTCTGCCGGGAAATCGGGCTGGAATGCGTCGGGAAGGAGAAATTCCCCCCGCTGGGAGAGTATTCACAGAACCTCGTCGCGGAAAAACTCGGACTGCCCGTCCACAGCGGGAAGTCGCTGGACGAGCCGATTCCGCCGCGCCCGCCCGTCATGTGCGCGGGCTGTCCGCACAGGGGGCTGTTCCACACGCTCAACAAGCTGAAATGTACCGTCCTCGGCGATATCGGCTGTTACACGCTGGGGGCCGTCGCGCCGCTCTCGGCGATGGAAATGACGCTCTGCATGGGCGCGTCCGTCAGCGCCATACACGGCTTTAATAAGGCCCTTGGCGCGGAGAGCGAACATAAAACCGTCGCGGTTATCGGCGATTCCACCTTTATGCACTCCGGCATGACCGGACTTGCAAATATCGCCTACAACCAGTCCGACAGCACGGTGATTATCCTCGACAACTCCATCACGGGCATGACCGGACACCAGCAGAACCCCACGACGGGCTACAATATCAAGGGCGACCCCGCCGGGAAAATCGACCTCGAAAGCCTCTGCCGCGCCATGGGATTCCGGCGCGTGCGCGTCGTCGACCCCTACGACCTCGCGGAGACGGAGAAGGCCGTCAAGGAAGAACTCGCGGCGGAGGAACCGTCGGTGATTATCTCGCGGCGTCCGTGCGCGCTGTTGAAGTACGTAAAGCACAAGCCGCCCCTGAAAGTCAACACCGAAAAGTGTGTGGGCTGTAAGTCGTGCATGAAAATCGGCTGTCCGGCGATTTCGATACAGGGCGGCAAAGCCCATGTCGACGCGACGCTGTGTGTAGGCTGTGGCGTGTGTACGCAACTTTGCAAGTTCGGCGCGTTCGAGAGTACCGGAGGGGAGGCGTAAGCATGGAGACGAAAAACATTATGATAGTCGGCGTCGGCGGACAGGGGAGCCTTCTGGCAAGCAAACTCCTCGGGCATTTGCTTCTCGGGCAGGGCTACGACGTGAAGGTCTCGGAAGTACACGGGATGTCCCAGCGCGGCGGGAGCGTCGTCACTTACGTGCGCTACGGCGATTGCGTCAACTCGCCCGTCATCGACCGCGGCGAAGCCGATTTCATCGTGTCCTTTGAACTGCTGGAGGCGGCGCGGTGGCTGTCGTACCTGAAGCCCGACGGGCAGATTGTCACGTCCACGCAGAGAATTGACCCCATGCCCGTCATTACGGGCGCGGCGGCGTACCCGGAAAGCCTCGTCGAGAAAATGCGCGCCACGGGCGCGAAGGTCGACGCGCTGGACTGTCTGGCGCTGGCGGAACAGGCCGGGAGCAGTAAGGCGGTCAACATCGTACTCATGGGGCGGCTGTCGCACTACTTTGACCTCCCGGCGGAGGCGTGGGAGCAGTCGTTAGAGGCGATGGTTCCGGCGAAGTTCCTCGAACTCAACCGCAGGGCGTTCGCGCTCGGAAAAAACGCTTGACAAATGCTCTTTTGTGGTGTAAAACATTGCACCGTTAAAGAGCCGCGCGGAAAGCGCGTTGGAAAAGGAGTGTAACAGTTTGGAGCGCTATTACCAACCGGAAATCGAGACCGCGTCGCGGGAGCAAATCAAGGCATGGCAGGACGAACGCCTTGTCACGCAGGTTCGCCACGTCTGGGACAACGTCCCCTACTACCGGGAGAAAATGCGGGAGGCCGGAGTAACCCCCGACGACATCCACGGCACAGAGGACTTGCACAAGTTGCCGTTCCTGAGCAAGGACGACTTGCGCAGGGCGTACCCCTACGGCCTCGTCGCCGTGCCGCTGAAAGACTGCGTGCGGATTCAGTCCACGTCGGGCACGACGGGCAAGCGCGTCGTGGCCTTCTACACGCAGGCCGACCTCGACCTGTGGGAAACCTGTTGCGCGCGGGCGATTGTCGCGGCGGGCGGCACCAATGAGGACGTGTGCCAAATATCCTACGGCTACGGCCTGTTCACGGGCGGCCCCGGCCTCAACGGCGGTTCGCATAAAGTCGGCTGCCTGACGATTCCTACCTCGTCCGGCAATACCGAACGGCAGATTATGTTCATCCGCGACCTCAACGCGACGATTCTTTGCTGTACGCCGTCCTACGCCGCCTACTTGGGCGAGAGCATGAAGGAAATGGGCCTCACCCCCGACGAAATCCCCCTGAAAGCGGGCATTTTCGGCGCGGAGGCGTGGTCGGAGGAAATGCGGCAGTCCATTCAGGAGACGCTCGGAATCAAGGCCTACGACATCTACGGCCTGACGGAGTTATCCGGCCCGGGCGTGGCGTTCGAGTGCTCGGCCCAGTCCGGCATGCACATCAACGAAGACCACTTCATCGCGGAAGTCATCGACCCCGACACCGGCGAAGTCCTCCCGGACGGCACACAAGGCGAACTCGTGTTCACGTCCATTACGAAGAAGGCCTTCCCGCTGATTCGCTACCGTACCCGCGACATCTGCGTACTGACGCGCGAAAAGTGTTCCTGCGGGCGTACCCACGTCAAAATGACGAAGCCGCGCGGCAGAACCGACGATATGCTCATCATTCGCGGCGTGAATGTCTTTCCGTCTCAGATTGAGACCGTCCTGCTGAATCTGGGCTACCCCGCCAACTACCAGATTCTCGTCGACCGCGTGAACAACACCGACACGCTCGACGTACAGGTAGAAATGACCCCGGAGATGTTCACGGACAACCTCGGCGAAATCAGCCGCCGCCAGAAAGAACTCGTCGACAGTCTGCGCTCCATGCTGGGCCTGACCGCGAAGGTGACGCTTGTCGCGCCGAAGTCCATCGTGCGGAGCGAGGGAAAAGCCGTCCGCGTCATCGACAAGCGCAAGATTTGAGAGGAGGCGTACACCGTGATTCAGCAGATTTCAGTCTTTGTGGAGAACCGCCCCGGCGCGTTGCGGGCCATGACCGCCGTACTGGCGGAGAACGGAATCGACATGCGGGCGTTCTCCCTTGCGGAGACCAGCGATTTCGGAATCGCCCGTATCATCGTCGACGACGTTTACAAGACCACCACCGTGTTGCGCGACGCGGAGTTTGTCCACAGCGTGACGCAAGTCCTCGGCGTGGCGCTCTCCGACACCCCCGGCGGCCTTGACAAGGTGCTCCGGGTTCTGGCCGACGCCGGCGTGAACGTAGAGTATATGTACGCCTTTTTGGGCGGCAAGAAGGGCAAGGACGCCTACATGATTTTCCGTGTCGCGGACAACGCGAAAGCCTCCGCCGCGCTCACGGCGAAGGGTATCCGGCAGGTCGAACAGCAGGAAATGACCGACTTGTAAGGCAGTACGGAACCGGGGCGGTTGATACCCGCTCCGGGTTTTGATTTTGTGCGTTTTTACAAAAATTGTCGGGGAAAAGAAACCATAGTGAATGAAATCTCATATTGACTTTATTCCTGTAAAGGTTTATAGTACAAAAGCAATCGGGCAACATACAAAGAAAGGACTGGTTTCTTTATGGTTTTGAAAGCGCTCATGCTGGTGGTCTTCTTCGGGCTGATGGTCGGAATCGGCCTCTACTGCCGCCGCAACGCCACCGATGTCGACGGGTTCGTACTCGGCGGACGCTCCGTCGGGCCGTGGCTGACCGCGTTCGCCTACGGCACTTCCTATTTCTCGGCGGTCGTGTTCGTCGGCTACGCCGGGCAATTCGGCTGGCGCTACGGTATCGCCGCCACATGGGCCGGTATCGGGAATGCCCTCATCGGCTCCCTGCTGGCTTGGGCCGTACTAGGCCGCCGTACCCGTATCATGACACAGCACCTTTCCAGCGCCACCATGCCGGAGTTCTTCGGCAAACGCTTCGGCAGTCACTCCCTCAAAATCTCCGCCTCCGTGATTATCTTCATTTTCCTGATTCCCTACACCGCTAGCCTTTACAACGGCCTCTCGCGCCTCTTCGGGATGGCCTTCCATATCGACTACTCCGTGTGCGTCGTCGTCATGGCCGTGCTGACGGGCGTCTATGTCATCGCCGGGGGCTACATGGCCACCGCTATCAACGACTTCATACAGGGCATTATCATGCTGTTCGGAATCTGCGCCGTGATTGCCGCCGTGCTCCACAGCCGGGGCGGCTTCCTCGCCGCGCTCGACGGCCTCTCCCGCGTCAGTGACCCGCTGGTGTCGGACGCCCCCGGCGTGTTCAACTCCTTCTTCGGCCCCGACCCCGTGAACCTCCTCGGCGTCGTTATCCTGACTTCCCTCGGTACTTGGGGCCTCCCCCAAATGGTACAGAAATTCTACGCCATCAAGAGTGAGGAGGCTGTCAACAAGGGTACCGTGATTTCCACGCTCTTCGCGTTCGTCGTCGCGGGCGGGTGCTACTTCCTCGGCGGCTTCGGGCGGCTCTTCTCCGACGTGATTCAAGTCACCGAAAACGGCGTCCCCGTCGGCGGCTACGACGCCGTCATTCCCTCCATGCTCTCCGGCCTCCCCGATATCTTAATCGCCGTCGTCGTCATCCTCGTGCTCTCCGCGTCCATGTCTACGCTCTCCTCCCTCGTGCTCGCTTCCTCCTCCACGCTCACACTCGACTTTATCAAAGACCTGTTTTTCCCCGACATGAACCAGAAACGGCAGGTTTCCATTATGCGCGCCCTGATTGTCGCCTTTATCGCCGTGTCCGTCGTGCTGGCGATTATCCAGTACCGCTCCAGCGTGACCTTTATCGCGCAACTCATGGGCGTAAGCTGGGGCGCACTCGCGGGGGCCTTCCTCGCGCCGTTCCTCTACGGCCTCTACTGGCGCCGGACAAGTAAAATCGCCTGCTGGGTCAGCTTCGTATTCTCTACCGTCGTCATGCTCGCGAATATCTTCGTCCGCTCGAGTTTCCCCGTACTGATTCAGTCCCCGATTAACGCGGGCGCGTTCTGCATGCTCGCCGGACTGGTCATCGTCCCTGTCGTGAGCGCGTTCACGCCCGCCCCCGACAAGAATCTCGTCGACGGCGCGTTCTCCTGCTACGACCGGAAAGTTACGGTTCGCCAAAGCGAGGCCCTCGGAGACCCGGAATGATTATCGACTTCCACACGCATACTTTCCCCGGCAAAATCGCCGCCGCGACGGTTCACAAACTGCAAGCCGCCGCGCATATTCACCCCTTCACCGACGGCACCGCCGACGCCCTGCGCGCGTCCATGCGGGCGGCGGGCATTAATTACTCCGTCAATCTGCCCGTCGCCACGTCCCCGCGGCAAGTCCGGGGAATCAACGACGCGGCGGCGCGTAGCAACGAGACCGGGGTACTGTCCTTCGGGGCCATGCACCCCGACTACGGCGACTGGCGCGACGAACTCGCACGCGTCGCGGCGCTGGGGATACGGGGTATCAAGTTACATCCGCCGTACCAGGGCGCGGACTTCGACGACATCCGCTATCTGCGAATCCTCGACCGCGCCGGGGAAGTCGGCCTCGTCGTACTCGTACACGCCGGGCTTGACATCGGCCTCCCGGACGAAAACCGCGTCACGCCCGCCATGATAGCCCGGGCCGTCCGGCAGACCGGGCCTGTACAACTGATTTGCGCGCACATGGGCGGCTGGCGGCAGTGGGACGCCGTGGAGGAACTCCTGCCCGAAACGGGCGTGTACCTTGACACCTCGTTCTCGCTCGGGCGGATTACGCCCAACGGCGACGGCTACCCGTGGACAGAAGCGGAACTTCCGTTGATGGACGCCGCGCAGTTCGTGCGGATTGTGCGGAAATTCGGCGCGGAGCGTATCCTGTTCGGGACGGACTCGCCATGGGGCGGACAGGCGGAGGCGTTGCGCCTCTTCCGGGAACTCCCGCTCACGGACGCCGAACAGTCGGCGATTCTCGGCGGCAACGCCGCGCGGCTTCTGGGATTGTAAAAACGCGGACAGAGGAAACGTTTCCTCTGTCCGTTTTTCGTCAACCCTTGTTCTGGCTTTCGACAAGGCGCGTTGCCCCGTAGATTTCGCGGAGTTTCGGCTTCTCGATTTTGCCCGTGGGATTGCGCGGAACGTCGGCGAAAATAATCTTGCGCGGGCGCTTGTAGCGCGGCAAGTCCATACAGAACTTTTGAATTTCCTCTTCCGTACACGTTTCCCCCTCGCGGACTTGGATAATCGCGGCGGCGATTTCGCCCAGTCGCGGGTCGGGCAGTCCGATAACCGCCACGTCGTGAATTTTCGGGTGTGTGTGCAGAAAGTCCTCAATCTGCACCGGGTACAGGTTCTCGCCGCCGGAAATAATCACGTCCTTCTTGCGGTCCACCAGAAAATAGAATCCGTCGGGGTCCTGCTTGGCCATGTCGCCCGTATGGAGCCAGCCGTCTTTCAGGACTTCCGCCGTGGCCTTGGGGTCGTGGTAGTAACAGCGCATGACGCCCGGGCCTTTCACGCACAGTTCGCCCACGTCGCCCCGCTGTACGGCTTCCCCCTGCTCGTCGACAATCTTGCACTTCCAGCCGAAACCCGGCACGCCAATCGCGCCGACTTTGCGGATGTTCTCCAGCCCCAAATGCACACAGCCCGGGCCGGTCGATTCCGAGAGGCCGTAGTTGGTGTCGTACTTGTGGTGCGGGAAATACTCCATCCAGCGCTTAATCAGCGACGGCGGCACGGGCTGGGCGCCGATGTGCATGAGCCGCCACTGCGAAAGCTGATAGTCTTCCAGCCGCAAGTCGCCCCGGTCGAGGGCCGCTAACAAGTCCTGACACCACGGCACGAGTAACCAGACAATCGTACAGCCCTCCCGCGTGACCGCTTCCAGTATCGCTTTCGGGGAGTTGCTTTTGAGAAGCACGGCTTTCCCGCCCGTATAGAGGGAGCCGAACCAGTGCATTTTCGCGCCGGTGTGGTAGAGCGGCGGAATGCACAGGAACACGTCGTCGTGGGTGGTCTCGTGGTGTACGGCCTCCATGCGCGCCGACTGCAACAGCGCCATGTGGTCGAGAAGGATGGCTTTCGGGAATCCGGTCGTACCGGAGGAATAGTAGATAGCGGCCTCGTCGGTGTCCTGTACGAGGATTTTCGGGGCGGCGGAGGAACAGTTCGCGGTGGCGTCGTGGTAGCTCTCGGCGAACGACGGACAGCTCTGGCCGACATAGAACAGAATCCGGCTCGGGCCGATACTGTCCACGATTTCCTCGACGCGCCCGATGAACTCCGGGCCGAAAAACAGGACATCCGCGTCGGCGAGTTTGAGGCAGTATTCGATTTCGTCGGCGGTGTAGCGGAAGTTGAGCGGGACGGCGACCGCGCCCGTCTTCAGGACACCGAAGTAAATCGGGAGCCATTCCAGACAGTTCATCAGCAGAATCGCGACTTTCTGTCCCCTGCGCACCCCCCGCGACAAGAGCAGATTCGCGACGCGGTTGGCCTTCTCGTCGAACACGCTCCACGTAATCTGCCGGACGTAGGGCGTGGGGGCCGTGGGCTGGATAAGCTCGTACTCTTTCCAAGTGACGCGCGGGGCCTCCTGTATGTCCGGGTTCATCTCGACAAGACAGATTTCCTCGCCGTAGAGTTTGCTGTTGCGTTCCAGCAGGTCGGTAATGGGCATAAAAGCAACATCCTTTCCGTTCTTTTGCGCTTTTATGGTTTTCGCCTCTAAAGCAACCGTAAGCATAGCCCATCCGGCGCGGATTGTCAAGACCAAAATCTTCCTTTTCCGTCACGGGTACCCCTCGAACGGGCGTAAACCCTGACGAAATCTGTTGACATTCGACGCAATCGGAGTATAATGTACGGAGCATGATAGGGGCATTCGTTATGGAACGCGTCCGCGGGAGAGGGCGCGCGCTGTCATGACTTCATCTTTCGCTAAGGAGTGAGACGAATGAAAAAAGTGTCGCGGCGCGTCATGGCCTTCCTGCCCATGATGTTGTTGCTCTGCGGCCTTCTGACGGTTCCCGCGTTCGCCGAGGGAGAGGAAGCGGTCGCGAACGCCGCGCTCTACGGCACATGGTGGGCCCTCGTCCCGCCGTTTATCGCAATCTTTCTCGCGCTGATTACCAAGGAGGCCTACGGGTCTTTGTTTATCGGAGTCGTCGTGGGGGCGTTCCTCGCCTGCGACTTCCACCCCGTCAGAACTCTGAATACCATTATCGAAGACGGGCTTATGGCGTCCGTGGAGGCCAACGCCGGAATCTTTATTTTCCTCGTACTGCTGGGTATCGTCGTGGCGCTGATGAACGCCGCCGGAGGCTCCGCCGCGTTCGGGCGCTGGGCCGAAAAGAATATCCGCTCCCGCGTCGGCGCGCAACTGGCGACGTTCCTGCTGGGCATCCTGATTTTCATCGACGACTATTTCAACTGCCTGACCGTC
>CAMHDB010000019.1 GCA_946183715.1 uncultured Oscillibacter sp. | reverse complement strand
CCCTGTTGCTCCATCAATCAAATGACGAACTCCCCTTTTTCACCGCACAGGTCGATATTTTTTGTTGTGCGCCGCGAGTTCCGGACATCTGACCACAAGTCCGGGCTTTCGTCAGCACGGTACTATTCAAACGGCCCGCGCTTGGCCGTAAGAACCGTGGGGTTACTGCAAGAGCTGTAATATGCCCTGCGGCTGTTGATTCGCTTGGGCAAGCATGGCCTGCGCCGACTGTACGAGGATGGAGTTCTTGGTGTACTTCATCATTTCGTTAGCAACGTCGGTGTCGCGGATGGTCGATTCGGCGTCCTGAATGTTCTCCTGCATGACCGACAGGTTGTTGATGGTGTGCTCGAGGCGGTTCTGAGTTGCGCCGAGGCCGCCGCGAATGTCGGACACGTAGTTGATGGCGTCTTTCAGGGCGTTCATGGCGATTTGGGCGGTTCGCTGATGTCAACGTTGTCAAGGCCCATTTCCGCCGAGTGAATGTCGCTGATACTAAGGCTCAGGATATTCCAAGGACTGGCGTCGTCGCCTATCTGGAGTTCCAGTTCGCCAGCGTTTTCGCCATCGTTCCTCTTATACTCGAATATGCTAACAAGGCCCCCTTCGGGTTCTTCGGCGTCAAAGCGATAGGCGATATTCGCGATAGTCTCTTCCCTGTCGTTCGTGATTTGGAAGTTCAGGCGGCGGTCGCCGTCATAGGCGTAGGCCTCCCCGCTGTCGCCGAAAGTCACGTCGCCGTCATCGGTCATGGCAACCTCACGCCCGGAAGAGTCCGTGACTTTCACATTCAGTCCGTCTCCCGTTTGCGCCTTCATGGTGCCCATAGAAGCGAACTGTATTACACTGCCTTTGGCTAACTTGCCGGTACTTGTAATTTCCGCGGTAAAGCCTCCGCTTGTGAGCGCGTCAACGAGCTTGTCGACATCCTCCGAACTTCCGGAGAATGAAATTCCCACAAACGACTTGAGGTCTTTGTAACCCTCCATAGAGGTTTCTGTAGCGCTCCAATCGATTGCAACGGAGGCCATAGAACCGTCGAGGAGTTTCAAGCCGTTGAAGTTGGCGCTGTCGGCGATACGGTTGATTTCCGTCCGCATGGCGCTGACTTCCTTCTGCAACTGCGCCCGGTCGGTGTTCTCGTCGTAGGTGCCGTTCGCGGACTGCTCCGCGAGGGAGTACATACGGTTCAGCATGGAGTGGACTTCCGTCAGGGCACCTTCCGCCGTCTGTACGAGGCTGATACCGTCCTTGGCGTTCTTCTGGGCACCTTCCAACCCGGTAATCTGGGCGCGCATTTTCTCGGAAATCGCGAGGCCCGCGGCGTCGTCCCCGGCGCGGTTGATGGTGTACCCGGAGGAAAGTTTCTCAATGTTCTTGTTAATCTGACTGGTATTGTTGTTGTAGTTGCGGTAGGCGTTCATCGAGGTGATGTTATGCTATACACGCATGGTAATTCATCTCCTTAAAAGCGCACGGCAAGTATCCTTACTGCCGCATGTTGTTGGTTGTGCGCCTCCAATCTCCGCAACATCTGGCCACAACGCCCGGATTTCTTTGGCGCGGCGCTATTCCAACGCCCCGCGCCCGGGCGTAAGAACCATGCAAAATCCGTTACTTTATATCCTGTACCCGCATTCAGGGAACCTTTACCATAGCTATACTCTAGCAGAAAAAGCGCGGTTTGTCAAGAAAAAAGTCGGGCCGCGTTGTCACAGCGGTTTAAAGCATTCCTGTACAGAATCCTCTTATAGTTTATATCGACAGCGCGCTGGAAAAATTAAGCCCTTGTTCTAAAAAATCCGGGCGGGGTTGACAATGGGCGCGGCAAATAACGCTTGCTTTATGCGTAGAATCAGAGTATACTTACGGCTTGTGCGAAACAAGTCGGAAAGGAGCCGCTCTGTGAAGAAGCAAGAAGAAATCCGAATCCCGGAACAGACGGGATTTTCCCTCGAAAACGGGACGCTTCTAGACCGTATCGGCGGGGCAAGCCGGGAGGCCCCCGGCCTCGTTACGCTGACGCCCGGCGAAATCCGCGACAGCGGCGGAGTACCCCGGGCGATTTCCCGGAAGTCCGCCGCCGTCGTCCGGGAGACGTTCCGGGGCCTCGAAATCCACGCCTTCCCGCCCGACGTACTCGAACAGTGGGAGTATATTCTGCCGCACTTCCGGCCCCATATGGACGAGTATTTGTCCTCCCTGTTCCTGCGGGCCTGCCTGCCCGATGAGATGTACCGTTTACAACTCGGCGAGACGTTCCTGACCTCCCGCGACGACGACCCCGACGCCAAAGCGCGCTGGCCCCACGCCGCCGTACTCGGAATCGGGAGTACGGTCCGGGGGGGCGCGGAGCCGCTGCTGCTGTTCGACGAGCACGAATCCTACGGGGAGGAGCGCGAAAGCAGTTCCCTTGTAATTCTGATGAAGCGTTACCTCTTGGGGAAGCAGAGGCCGCCGTACCCGTTCTATCAGATGTTGAACGAGGTCAACTATATCGACATGTACGGCGGGGGGCACTCGAAGAACCTCGCGACGTATGTCAAGTATTTGAATACGCTCCCGGCGGAGAAGTTCGGCGGGGAGGACGCCGCCCCGGTCTGGAAAACTGCCGTCGTCGACGCCGCCTTGACGGCGTTCTATGAGGGACTGCGCGAGGCGTCCCCGAACTTCCGGGAGCGCGGGCGCTGGGAGCCGGCGTTACGGCGTTCGCTGTCGGACTACCAGTCGCGCACGGCGCTGAAGGACGAACCGGGGTTCGACGCCGCGTCGCGTAAAATCACGCGCTTCCTGACGACGGTTTTCGCGCGCAGTCAGGCCAACGGCGACCTGAAACTGACGATGACCGACAAGCAGGGCAACCGTGTCGTGAAGGGCCGCGAGACCGGGCACGAAACCGACTTGAATTTACTCGTACCATACCTGCCGTATCTGTGTATGCGGACATGGGGCGAGGAGTTGTCGCGGCTGGTGATGTACTTCCTGTGGGAAGGGCGGTTCTATCAGGAAATGCTATTCTCCCGAACCTACGAAAGCCTGTGCGCGGCGATTCCGAAGGGCTGTGCGGAGGCCGACGCCCTCGAAACCCCGGCGGGGACAATTACGATTGCGAGTTGCGAGCTGAAAGACAAGCACGGCGTGCCGCTGAAAATCTACGACTTATCGTCGGCGGGCGGACTTTCTCCGGGGCCGCTGAACCGCTACCTCCGGACGCACAACGGCGCGTTCGGCCTGACGATTTTCCGCGACGCCGAAATACACTCCGCCGTCCTGACGCGCGGGGAGGCCGTCGATATGGGCCTGTGGGAGCGTATCTGTGAGGCGCTGGTCGCGCGGGAAGGGGCCTCCGACGGGCAGAACGGCGTATGGCACATGACCCGGAACCCGAACGGAATCGCGGGATTCCTGTTGAACGGCAACCCCACGCACCGCTATGTACCCTGTACGACTATCACGGCGCGGTCTCTGGCGCGTCTCGCCGACGAATGCGCCGCGCAATAACGGAACCCGTCCGGGAGTTTCCCGGGCGGGTTTATGGTATCAGTCCTTTTTGCCGCGAATCCAGCGGAGGCCCCAGTGGAACGCGTCGTCCATCTGACTGTGTCCCTTGAAGAAGCGTACCACCTTCTCGACGCTCAAAGTCTCGTCGTGGTCGTTCTCCAACAGCGCAATCGCGCACATTCCGAGGTTGGAGCCGTATTCGTCCATGCGGACTATGATTTCCTGTCCGTCGGCACACCGGACGGTCACGACGCCGTTGGCCTCGCGCCAGTTCGCCGCGCCGTCGTAGATGAACGTATAGACGAGTATCCGGCGGATGAGGGATACTTTGTTCCCGTTGACGCGGAGGTTTTCCCCGCCCGACGAGGCCCCGGTACGGTCGTCGCCGTCGAGTACGACATAGGGCACTTTCGAGTAGTTGCCGAACGACTTGCCCAGCGCCTGTACACAGCCCTTTGTGCCGTCCTTCAGCTCGTACAGACAGCCCAAGTCCAAGTCCACGGCGGCGGGACGCATTCCGAACAGTCCGCCGCGTCCCGTCGGCTGTGTCCAGTTCAGGTTGATGACGATTTCCCCAAGGTTCTTTCCGCGCTTCTCAAGGCTGACTTTCTGCCCCTTGCGCAACTCGACTTTTTTCGGCGGCGCGGGCGGTATGACGGGGGTCTCTTTCCGGGCGGGCGGCGGCGGTATGACAATTTTCGGCGCGGGCGGCGGGATTACGGGCGGTGCTTTCGGCGGCGCGGGTTGCGGCGGCGGTACGGGTTGCGGTTGCGGCGCGGCCTCCTCTCCGCCGTAGGCGCGGAGCAGGTCGCCGAGGCCGCCGTTGAAGCCCCGCGCCACGGCGGAGAAGCGCCAGCCGTTTTTCCGGTAGAGTTCCATGGAAATAATGGCGCGTTCGTTGAGGAAGTCGGCCCCGGAGAGGCGCATTTGCAGGGCGGCGTCGCCGTTCTGGATTACGTCAAGCGTATGCGACGAGATAGCGCCCATGACGCCCCGCCCGTCGATGGAGACCGTGAACACGAGTTTGTCGATAGTCGCGGGGAGGCTGTCGAGCGACACCGTGAACGCCGCGCCCTGCGCATTCGGTTCGTAGCGGATTTCGCCGCCCGGGGAGCGCGTCTGATTGTAGAAGACCATGTAGCGGTCGTCGGACAGTTTCCCGTCGGCGTCGACGCCGAAACAGCAGTAGTCGTAAACGTCCCGGCCCGCCACGGACATGGATACCGTGATATCCCGGCCCACGTTTACATACTGGTCGAGTTTTCCGCGCATTCCTCTTTGGACGTTCATAAAATCACCCCTCTTGATTCTTGCGAAAAGGGGCGGGGAGATTCCCCGCCTGAGCGCGTTCAAGTGCGGTTCTGCCGGACGGGCGGCGGCAACATCCCCGCCAGCCACTGCCCGAATGACTCGGGCTTTCTGCTCTGGATGAGCACGACGCCGGGTCCCGTAAAGCGGCAGACCAGCGCCTCCCCGGACATCATGCTGGATATCCAGCCGCCGGAGGCCTTTTCGATGTGGTATTCCATATAGTCGGGCCACGCGACGAGGTGTCCGTTGTCGACGACGACTTGTTCTCCGGGGGCGAGGTTTATGGCGTGGATTGCGCCGAAACTGCTCAAAAAGACTGTCCCGCGCCCGTGTACGTCGAGGACGAAAAAGCCCTCCCGGGAAAACAGCCCCTGCATAAGATTCTGCATGGCGGTCTCGACGGTAATCCCGGACGTAGCGGCGAGGAAGCCGTCCTTCTGTACGCGCAGGTGATAGCTTCCGTCCAGCGTCACGTCGACGACGCCGCCGAGCGTGGACGGCCCGAGGAGGACTTGCCCGGGGCCGCGCGCGGCGCGGATAGTCTGGAAGAAGAATTTTTCCCCGGCGAGGAATTTGCGGGCCAGTCCGCCGAGAAAATTCCCGTCCATGGAGCCCTCAATGTCGAGCGCGCCGGACATGGCAATCATGGCGTCGGATTCGGCCTTGACGGCCTCCCCGCGTTCGAGTTCGCAACGCACGACCGGAAAGGCGCTGTCGCAGAGAATTTCGTACTTCATCCCGTCACACGTTCACGCCGTAATTGAGGCCCAGCGCGTGCAATCCGCCCTGAAAGCCGTTGCCGATTGCGTTGAACTTCCACTCCCCGCGGTTGCGGTAGAGTTCGCCGACGACGAGCGCGGTTTCGATGGAGTAGTCTTCCCCGAGGTCGTAGCGGATGAGTTCCTTGTGGTTGGCCTCGTCCATGACGCGGATATAGGCGTTGCTGACCTGCCCGAAGTTCTGCCTGCGGGCGTCGGCCTCGTAGATGGTGACGGTGAAATCGATTTTGTCGATGGATTCGGGAACCTTGCTCAAATCGACGCGGATCTGTTCGTCGTCGCCCTCCCCGGCCCCGGTACGGTTGTCGCCCATGTGTTCGACGCTCCCGGAGGCGTGTTTGAGGTTGCCGTAGAACACGAAATCGGCGTCGGAAGTCACCCGGCCATTGGGCGCGAGGAGGAATACGGAGGCGTCGAGGTCGAAGTCGGAGCCGCCGTCGTACTTGTTCACGTCCCAGCCCAGCCCGACGAGGAGTTTGCTCAGGCCGGGGTTGTTTTTCGTCAGGTCGACTTTCTGCCCCTTGGACAAATTCACTGCCATTTGCGAGCCCCCCATTACACGTTGACGCCGTAGTTGAGGCCCAGCGCGCGCAGTCCGCCCTTGAAGCCGCTCCCGATGGCGTTGAACTTCCACTCCCCGGCGTGGCGGTAAATCTCCCCGACGACCATGGCGGTTTCGACGGAGAAATCTTCCCCGAGGTCGTAGCGGATAAGCTCCCTGCTGTTGGCGTCGTCGAGGACGTGAATATAGGCGTTGCTGACCTGCCCGAAATTCTGCTGGCGCTCGTCGGCGTCGTAGATGGTGACGGTGAAATCAATCTTGTCGATATTGGCGGGGACTTTGCTCAGGTCGATGAGAATCTGTTCGTCGTCGCCCTCCCCGGCCCCGGTACGGTTGTCGCCCATGTGTTCGACGCTCCCGGACGGGTGTTTGAGGTTGTTGTAGAATACGAAATCGGCGTCGGAAGTCACCTTGCCGTTGGCGCCCAGCAGGAAGGCCGCGGCGTCGAGGTCGAAGTCGTAGCCGCCGTCGTACTTGTTGGTGTCCCAGCCCAGCCCGACGAGAATCTTGCTCAGGCCGGGGTTGCCTTTCGTCAGGTCTACTTTCTGCCCCTTGGACAAACTCACTGCCATTGTGAAAGCCTCCTTATCACAGTTCAGACATGTTTCCCGGTAACGAACTTTCTAAGCATATCAATCGGAATCACGAGGAAGGCGAGCGCGGCGCAGAGGAGCCACGCCCCGGCGCTTAACGGTTCCACGCTCAACGCCGGACCGCCGAACGTCACGAAGACGAATTGCAACGCGAAAATGGAGCCCATGACGAGCAGGAAATTCCGGTTGCGACCGATTTCGTAGAACGGGTTGAGGTGTTCGGTGCGGGCGTTGAAGCCGTTGAAGGTAATGGACATCATGAACGTGGCGAAGAGCGCGGATTTCAGATAGGTTGTGTCCACGTCGCCGAAGAGGTTGCGAAGCGGCGGGAAGAAGAGAATCGAAAGGCACAGACAGGTAATATAGAGCGCGGCCATGACAATCTGTACCAGCATATCCCGGCTGACGATACTCGCCGAGCGCGGCACGGGCGGTTCGCGCATATACTCCTGTCGGGCGGGCTCGCTGCCGAAGGCGATTGCCGCGAGGGTGTCCATGGCGAGGTTGACCAAAAGAAGCTGAATCACCGTCATGACGACGTTTTCGCCCAGAAGCGGCCCGAGGAAGCAAATCAGCACGGCGGCGACGTTGACCGTCAACTGGAAAATCAGGAATTTCCGGATACTCTTGAACATCGTGCGCCCGTAGAGAATGGCCTTTTCGATGGACGAGAAATTGTCGTCGAGAATCGTAATATCCCCGGCCTCCTTGGCGACTTCCGTGCCGCTGCCCATGGCAAAGCCGACATCGGCCTTTTTGAGCGCGGGGGAATCGTTGACGCCGTCGCCGGTCATGCCCACGACGCGGTTGAGTTCCTGCGCCACGCGCACGAGGCGGCTTTTGTCGGACGGCAGCGCCCGCGAGACGACACGCAAGCGTGGCAACAGTTCTTTGAGTTCGCTGTCGGTCTTCTCCCCGACTTCCGCCGACGTGAGCGCCACGTCGTCCGGCGACGTGACAAGCCCCGACTCTTTCGCGATTGCCACGGCGGTTTCTTTACGGTCTCCGGTAATCATGACGACCTGAATGCCGGCGTTGCGCACTTCCTGAATGGCGCTGACGGCCTCCTTGCGCACGTTGTCGCGGATACTCAGCAGGCAGACAAGGGTCAATTCGCCCTCGTCGCTCTCGCCCTCGGCACGCGCCACGGCCAGCAGGCGCATGGAACGCGCCGACTGCGCGTCGAGATAGTCCTGCATGGCCTTCTGGTCGGGCATGGGGTGCATGGTGCTGTCGGCGGCGAGGTAGTGGCGGCAACGGACAAGCAGGCGTTCCGGCGCGCCCTTGACGTAGGTGTAGACCCTGCTTTCGCGGGAGACCGTCACGCTCGACGACTTCTTGTTGGAATCGAACGCCCGGAAGGCCTTGACGACGTTCTTGAGTTCCGGGATACGCTCCGCAATCCCCGCCCCGGACAGGTACGACATCACGGCGCGGTCGGTGCTGTTGCCGCCGATGATATTCCCGGCGCTGACGGCGGCGCTGTTGTTGACGCCCAGTCCGAACAGCAGTTCCTCGGCGAACCCGGCGGACGTGTCGCGAATCGCGGCGTAGGTCTTGCCGTCGCCGGTGGCGAGTTCCGTCACGGACAGGCGGCCCTCCGTGATGGTTCCGGTCTTGTCGGAGTACAGCAGGCTCAGACTTCCGGCGGTCTCCAGACCGTTGATTTTGCGGACGAGCACGTTGTCTTTGGCCATGCGCAGACTCTGAAACGACAGCAGAATGGAAGTCAGCATAGGCAGGCCTTCGGGCACGGCGCAGACGATGATAGTCACGGCGACGGTCACGGCGTCGAGAATCAGCCGAACCCAGCCGTAGAAATTATCCGGGATATTCCCGCCCAGCAGGTTTTTCGCCAGAATGCCGACGACTATCGCCGTGGCCCCGATATAGCCGAAACGCGAAATCTTATTCGCCAAGTCGTGCAGCTTGACTTGCAGGGGCGTCTCGCGGGTGTTCTCCTGTACTTCCAGCGCCAGTTCGCCGAACAGCGTCCTGTCGCCGACGACCTTGACCCGCATATAGGCCTCGCCGCCGCAGACGACCGTACCGCGGTAGGCGTAGCAGGGGTTGAGCAGGTCTTTGATGTTGTATGATTCCCCCTCGGGGAGCGGGGACTTTTTGGCCTCCTCGGTCTCTCCGTTGAGCGCGGCTTGGTCGACCATGACCGTACCCTCTACGATTTCGCCGTCGGCGGCGATTTTGTCCCCGGCCTGCAAATAGACGATATCGCCCGTGACGACCTCCCCGACCGGGATTTCCAGCAGTTCCCCGGCCCGGACGACCTTCGCCGATTCCCGGGCCTCCTCCTCGGCCTTCAGCGCCGACGCCTTGCCTTCCTGACGGCTCTCGCTGACCGAGGAAACCCCGTTCGCAATCAGGATGGCAATCAGGATTCCGACAGGCTCGAACCACTCCGCCTGTTTGAGAAAGAACAAAATCACCTGTACGGCCATTGCGACCAGCAGAATCATAATCATGGGGTCCTTGAAGCCCTCCATGATTTTTTTCCAGAGCGGGTCGGGCGGAATCTGCGTCAGGACGTTCGCGCCGTACTGCCTCCTGCTTTCCTCGACTTCCTGCGGCGTCAGGCCGGTTAATTTCATAAGACATACCTCCGTACTGGGGCAGATTGCGCGGAAACGCGCAATCATCTACATTCTATTTACACAGCTTTTCAGTTTACCATGTCCATGCGGAGTTGTCAAATACTTTTTCTTTTGTCCGCGGGAGTACACGGTAAAAACGAATGACAAGGCCCGGCACTTTCCCCTCCGCCGCGCGGGAGGCGTCACGAAGCGACGGAGGGGAAAATCACGTCAAGCGCTCAGGTATCTTTCCGCCGTGCTCACGCTTCCATACGCGCAATGACCGCGGCGCAACGGGGGCAGAGCGTCGGGTATGCCGACGCGCTCCCGACTGTCGGTAACTGCTTCCAGCACCGCTCGCACTTGGCGCCGTCGGCGGACTCTACGATAACCCGCACGCCGTCGACGGGCGTCTCGGCGCCCTTGTCGTACAGCGCCGCGTCATCCGATACGCCCACTTCCGACACGATGAACAAATCCGCCAGTTCGTCGGGGGTGAAGCGCTGAACCGTCCCGGAGAGGTTGTCGACGCCGCCGCCGCGCACGAGTACGACGCGGGCCTCCAGCGCCTTCCCGATACGCTTCGCCGCGCGGGCCGTCTCCAGCGCCGCGTTGACGCCGTCGCGCAACTGGATTGCCACGCCCCAGCCAATCATATCGGCGTCCGAAAGCGCGTACTCCGTAAACGGCTTGTTGCGGTCGTTAAAGAGTACGTTTTCGGGGTCGTCGGCGGACTTGTGCGGCATGGACTGCCAGATTTCGTCGGACGTGAAGCACAGAATCGGGGCCATGATTTTCGTCAGCGTGTCGAGAATCAGGTACAGCGCCGTTTGCGCGCTCCGGCGGAGTTCGCCGTCTTTGTCCTCGCAGTAGAGGCGGTCTTTGATGATGTCGAGGTAGAAGTTGCTCATTTCCACGACGCAGAAATCGTTCACGGCGTGGGTAATCGTGAGAAATTCGTAGTCGTTGTAGGCCTGCTCACAGCGTTCGATGAGGGCATTCAGTTTCGTGACGGCCCAGCGGTCGAGGGGTAACATTTTATCGGGGGGCGTAAGGCGGTTCGGGTCGAAGCCGTTCAGATTCCCCAGACAGTAGCGGGCCGTGTTGCGGAATTTCAGGTAGTTTTGCGACAACTGCTTGAAAATGGCGTCGGAACAGCGTACATCGGCGTGGTAGTCGGCGGAGGCGGCCCAGAGGCGCAGCAAGTCCGCGCCGTACTTGTTGAAGATTTCGTAGGGGTCCATGCCGTTCCCGAGGGACTTGTGCATCGCCTTTCCCTCGCCGTCGACCGTCCAGCCGTGCGTGACGCATTCCTTGAAGGGCGCGCCGTTGCCGAACGCCCCGACAGCCGTCAGTAGCGACGACTGGAACCACCCGCGATACTGGTCGAGGCCTTCCAGATACATGTCGGCGGGCCAGAAGCCTTGGTCGCGCTTCATGGAGGCGAAATGCGTGGAGCCGGAGTCAAACCAGCCGTCGAGGGTGTCTTCCTCGCGGTCGAAGCCGCTCTTACCGCCGCAGTGCGGACAGGCGAAGCCGTCGGGGAGGATGTCGGCGGCGTCGCGCGCAAACCACGCGTTGGAGCCTTCCGCCTCAAAGAGTTTGGCAACGGCGTCGACGGTCTCGGGAGTGCAGACGGGTTTCCCGCAGTCGCGGCAGTAAAAGACGGGAATCGGGAGGCCCCATTTCCGTTGCCGCGAAATGCACCAGTCGGAGCGCTCGCGAATCATGGCCTTCATGCGCTCGATTCCCCACTCGGGCACCCAGCGCACGTCGTCACAGGCGGCGCAGGCCTCCTCTTTGAACGCGTCGACGGAGCAGAACCATTGCGGGGTGGCGCGGAAGATAATCGGGCCCTTACAGCGCCAGCAGTGGGGGTAACTGTGCGTGATGTCCTCGGAGGCGAACAGCATGCCGCTCTCCTTCATGTCGGCGAGAATGACGGGGTTCGATTCCTCGGTCGAAAGCCCGGCGTACTTCCCGGCGTAGTCGGTGTGGCGGCCTTGGTCGTCGACGGGCACCACCATGTCCATACCGTAGCGCTTACAAGTCTGGTAGTCGTCGGCGCCGAAGCCGGGGGCCGTGTGGACGCAGCCCGTGCCGGAATCCATGGTCACGTAGTCGGCGAGGAGCAGACGCGACGTTTTCGGCAGAAACGGGTGGTCGGCCAGCATATTCTCGAAGAACGCGCCCGGGTGGGTCTCGATGACGGAGTAGTCGTCGATTGCGCCGACGCCCATGACCTTTTCGACGAGCGCCTCGGCCATAATATAAGTCTCCCCGTTTCCGGCCTTGACCAGCGCGTAACTCTCCGACGGGTGGAGCGCAATGGCGAGGTTTCCGGGGAGCGTCCAGATAGTCGTCGTCCAAATCACGAAGAAGAGCTTGCTCTTGTCGACATGCGGCAGTTTGCCCAAGTCGTCGCGCATGGGGAACTTGACGTAGACGGTCGTGCAGGGGTCGTCCTGATACTCAATCTCGGCCTCGGCGAGGGCGGTTTCGTCGTTGGGGCACCAGTACACGGGCTTGAGGCCCTTGTAAATGTACCCCTTGCGGTACATCTCCCCGAATACGCGCACCTCCCCGGCCTCGAACGTCGGCGACATCGTCAGATAGGGGTGTTCCCAGTCGCCGATACAGCCCAGACGCCGGGCGCCGTCTCTCTGTACGTCGACATAGTGCGCGGCGAACTCGTGGCAGGCGGAGCGAAATTCCGGTACGCTCATGTCCTTGCGGTTGAGGCGGTTCTGCTTGATGATGGCCGATTCGATGGGCATGCCGTGGTTGTCCCAGCCGGGGACATAGGGCGTGTAGTAGCCGCTCATGGCCTTGGAGCGGATGATGATGTCCTTGAGCGACTTGTTGAGGGCGTGCCCCATGTGCAGGGCGCCGTTGGAGAAGGGCGGCCCGTCGTGCAGACTGAAGCGGGGCTTGCCCTCGTTCTTTTTCAGCAGGGTGCGGTACACGTCGATTTTGCGCCAGCGTTCGAGCATTTGCGGCTCGCGCTTGGGCAGTCCGGCGCGCATGGGGAACTCGGTTTTCGGCAGGTTGATTGTCTTGTTGTAGTCCATTGGCCTTTACTCCTTCTTACATAACAGGAAAACGCCCCGTCCCCGCAACGGAGACAAGGCGCCCTTTACGCTTGCTGTACCACTCCAAAAGTTGAAGGTCGACGGGATAACGTCCGTCACGCGTCCGGGCCTACTCGCGCCTTGGCGCTTTCGGCGGGAAGCTCAGGGGTGATATTCGCCTATCGGCCCGGGCCGCCTCGCACCGTAGCGGCGGCTCTCTGCGCCGGGGCCCGACAGGGTACTGTCCCCGTCCGCGCCTGTAAACGTGTAAACAGCCCCCCTTATTAGGGGGGCCATGCCCTTGCGGACACTCCCGTTTCCGGGTTGGCGATATTATATCGTGTTTCCGGCGTTTGTCAAGCGTTTTTTGGAGATTTTGCGTCCCATATCCGGGCGCAAAGCAGAGCTTGTTTTTGATAAATCTAATAAAATTATTCGATATTTTTGTGAAACATGACGAAATCGGGGGGGGGGGGTAGCGAAACCAGAAAAAAACGCTTGCAATTTTCGGCGCTATCCGTCATAATGCAACACGCTAGTGGACAAGAAACTGTCGGAAGGGGATGGAACACTTTGAAGGAAGAGATAAACCTATACACGAAAATACGGAATCTATGTGAGGAGCGGCAGATTTCCATTGCGGAACTGGAACGCGCCGCTGGAATCGGAAACGGCGTCATCCGGAAGTGGAACTCGGCATCCCCCACGCTACGGACTGTCGGGGCCGTGGCCGACGTGCTGGACGTGACGTTCGAGGAACTTCTCAAAGACTGACGGGGCGCGGATACGCCCCCTGTGTCGCACGGGAACGGTTGTTGTTACGCTTACTTCTGCAAGGACTTGACCCACTCGCCGTAGCGGGCGTTATTGGCGGCGGCCTCGGCGGCGTCCTTGCCCTGCGCGAGTACATAGACCTTAATCTTCGGCTCGGTGCCGGACGGGCGCACGATGACGGACGTACCGTCGGCCATTTCAAAGCGGAGGACGTTGGAACCGCTCAGTTCCATCGTGTCGACTTTGCCGGAAGTCGTGTCGATGGCGGTGCCGTCCTTGTAGTCCTTGC
>CAMHDB010000018.1 GCA_946183715.1 uncultured Oscillibacter sp. | reverse complement strand
TAACGAGCACTTCCTGCGCGGCGTCGGTGGTCAGCCACTGCAAGAACGCTTTCGCGGCGTCGACGTTGCCGTTCTTGTAGACCGCCCACCACGACGGGGAGTTCGTCAGAATGGTGTCAATGCCGTCTTGGAATGCGTAGGGGGCCATACCAACCTTGAAATTTCCGGCGGCGGCATAGGCGTCGGCGTCGTCGGTGGTCATGGTCGCGCCAATCCACGAGCCCTGCGTGACAAAGGCGTACTTGCCGGAAGCAAAGTTCAAAATCTGCTGGTCGTAGGTGCCCGAAATCATCATACTCTGGTCGGCGTACTGCTGGAGCAACGCGACAAATTCGGCGAAAGCGGTAAAGCGGTCAACGTCAAGCCGTCCGCCGTCGCTGAGGAGGTCGAAATAGGTCGTGTCGTCGCGGTTCAGCCCGGCGTCCTCGTAGTTCGCGAAGAGGTGGTTTCCGGTCGACCAGTAGAGGTTGACAGGCTCCGTGTAATAGCCGACGACGGCGGTCAGGCCGAGTTCGTCCTTCATGCCGTCGATTGCGGCGAAGGCGGCCTCGTAGGCGGCGGGACTGGTGAGGGTCGCGGGGTCAACGCCCGCTTTTTCCAGAATGTCGGCGTTGTAGGCCAGTCCGATTGCCTCCACGGTGTAGGGGAAGCCCACAGTCCCGTCGTCATTGATATAGGCGGCGTCGGTGTCGGAGGCCCACGGCTGGTCGCTCATATCGGCGCACAGTCCGGCCCAGTTGGCAAAGTCGGACGCGCCGCCGTTGACGAAAATGTCCGGCATGTTGCCCGCCTGATAGTAGCCCTTGAGCGTGCCCTGAATGTCGATTCCGCCGCCCATGGATTCGATGCTGACATCGACGCCCGTCTCTTCCTTGTACATCGCGGCGAGTTTTTTCAGCGCGGCGTCGACCTCGATTTTGCCGTTGACGAGGCGGATACTGCCGCCGGAGGTGTCAGCGGTGGATTCGGCGCTTTCCTGCGCGGGAGCGCCACCGCCGCCACAAGCGGCGAGGCTCAGCGTCAGAACCGCCGCGAGAAGCAGAGACAACCATCTTTTCATTTTTTACGCTTCCTTCCAAAGTGTTTTAATTGCAGGGGCGAACCGTCCCGACAAAGCAAATCCGTTATACTCGAAACCAGCCTTACTATTTTACCGGGAAACGCGCCGTTTGGCAACCCCGTAATTTGAACAAAGGTTTCCGGCGAAACTGTTCAGAATGACGGCTTGATTTTTCCGCCGCCTATGGTATGATGAACCCGGAAAAAATCCGGGGAGGAGATTCTATGGAACATGAAACGCGTAGGGAGAGCGGCGTATTGCTGCCCGTGTTCAGCCTGCCGGGGCCGTATGGAATCGGCTGTTTCTCGCGCCACGCCCGACGCTGGGTGGACTTCCTCGCGGACGCCGGGCAATCCTACTGGCAGATACTCCCGCTCGGCCCCACGGGCTACGGCGATTCCCCCTACCAGTCGTTCTCCACGTTCGCCGGGAACCCGTACTTTATCGACTTGGAGGAGCTGGTACGGCGCGGGGAATGCGAATGCCTCACGCCCTCCGACGCGTCCCGCATTGACTACAAGGCCCTCTACGAACTGCGCCTTCCGCTACTGCGTCGGGCGTTCGCGTCCGGCGAATCCGCCGACCCGGATTATCAGCGCTTCCTCGCGGAGAACGAGCGCTGGCTGGACGATTACGCGCTGTTCATGGCGCTGAAAGGCAGGTTCGGCGGGAGGCCGTGGACGGAGTGGCCGGAAGACATCCGCTTGCGCCGTCCTGACGCGCTGGAGCGGTATTGGGGCGAGCTTGCGGAAGAAATCGAGTTTCAAAAGCGCCTGCAATGGGAGTTCGCGCGGCAGTGGGACGCCCTCCGGGAGTACGCGCACGGGCGCGGCGTCCGGATTATCGGCGACATCCCGATTTACGTCGCGATGGACAGCGCCGACGCGTGGGCGAATCCGGAACTGTTCCAACTGGACGCGGACAACCGTCCGACGGCGGTGGCGGGGTGTCCGCCGGACGGCTTTTCGGCAGTCGGGCAACTCTGGGGGAATCCGCTCTACCGCTGGGAGTACCATAAAGAGACGGGCTACAAGTGGTGGAAGGAGCGTTTACGGGCCGCGTTCCGCCTCTACGACGTACTGCGTATCGACCATTTTCGCGGCTTCGACGAGTATTACGCCATTCCCTGCGGGGAAACGACGGCGATACATGGGGAATGGCGTCCCGGCCCCGGACCGGACTTCTTCCGCGCCGTGGAACGCGCTTTAGGAAAGCGTGAAGTCATTGCGGAGGACCTCGGATATGTGACGGACAGCGTGCGCCAACTGGTCACGGATACCGGATTTCCCGGCATGAAGGTCTTGCAGTTCGCGTTCGATTCCCGCGACACCGGCTCCGCCGCCGACTACCTTCCGCACAATTACCCTCGCAACAGCGTGGTCTACACCGGAACGCACGACAACGAAACGTCGGCAGGCTGGCTCCAAAACATCAAGCCGGGGGAACTGCGTCAGGTTCGGGAGTATCTGTGCGACTACTACACGCCCGACGCGGAACTGCTGCGGCCCTTCGTATCGCTGGCGATGGGCAGTCCGGCACGGCTGTGCGTGATTCCCTTGCAGGACTACATGGGCCTCGACAACGCTTGCCGGACGAACCGCCCGTCCAGCGTGGGAGAGAACTGGCTTTGGCGTGTTCGTGAAGACGAGCTCTCCGATGCGCTCCGTCAGGAAATCGCCGACGTCACCCGGCGGTACGGACGGTTCACAAAAAACAGCTAAGGCTACGGTTTCCCGACGGGCTCCAAGGGGCCCGTCTTTTCGCTTCTCCGCCGCGCGGGGCAGGAGAGGGCGCCGTTGCGCTGAAATGCGCTCACGCTGGCGGAGTGCCCGCGCGGCGAACGGAATCGCGGATTGCGCGTTCTGGCGCCCGCTCAGAGTCACGCGGACTTGCAATCGCCGGGAAAGTATGCTATACTCTCGGCAATCCGTTAGAAATTCCGCCCGTTGCGGCGTTTGGAGGAACTATGGCAAGCAAAAAACAGGATTACGGCAACGACAGCATTTCGTCCCTGAAGGGCGCGGAACGCGTGCGCAAGCGTCCCGGCGTTATTTTCGGCTCCGACGGCCTCGACGGCTGTGAGCACGCCGTCTTTGAGATACTTTCCAATTCCATCGACGAGGCCCGCGAGGGCCACGGAAATTTGATTACCGTCCGGCGCTTTCTCGACCACTCCATAGAAGTACAGGACGCCGGGCGCGGCTGTCCCGTCGACTGGAACGAGAAGGAGGGCCGCTACAACTGGGAACTCGTGTTCTGCGAACTCTACGCCGGGGGCAAGTACGACAACCTCACGGGCGACAACTACGAGTACTCGCTGGGGCTCAACGGCCTCGGCGCCTGCGCGACGCAGTATGCCTCCCGCTATATGGACGTGACCGTCCGGCGCGACGGCTTCGAGTACGCTTTGCACTTCGAGCGCGGCGAAATCGTCGGCGAACTCCGCAAGGAACCTTTGCCGCGTTCCCGCGCCCGCGAGACCGGTACCCGGATTCGCTGGCTCCCCGACTTGGACGTGTTCACGGATATCAGCATTCCGCCGGAGTTCTTCACGGACGTTATCAGGCGTCAGGCGGTGGTCAACGCCGGGATTTCGTTCCGCTTCGAGAACGAGACCGCCCCCGGCAAATTCGAGACCTCCGACTTCCTCTACCCGGACGGAATCTCCGATTACGTCGGGGAACTCTCCGGCGACAGCGCCCTGACGGACACGGTATTCTGGGCCGCCGAACGGCAGGGACGCGACCGGCAGGACAAGGACGAGTACAAAGTACGCCTCTCGTGCGCGTTCCGCTTCTCGAACCGCGTCCACGTCATCGAGCACTACCACAATTCCAGCTACCTCGAACACGGCGGAAGTCCGGAGAAGGCCGCGAAATTCGCGTTTGTCTCCGCGTTCGACAAGTACCTCCGCGAACAGGGCAAGTATCAGAAAAACGAGTCGAAAGTCGCGTGGGAGGACATCGAGGACTGTCTTGTACTCGTCTCCAACAACTTCTCAACGCAGACTTCCTACGAGAACCAGACGAAAAAATCCATTACCAACAAGTTCATCCGGGAGGCCATGACGGAGTTTTTACGCTCCAATCTGGAAATCTGGTGCATTGAGAACCGCGCCGACGCCGACCGCGTCGCCGAACAGATTCTCATCAACAAGCGCAGTCGCGAGAGCGCCGAAAAGGCCCGGCTGAATATCAAGAAGAAGCTCTCCGGCAACATCGACATCGCCAACCGCGTGCAGAAATTCGTCGACTGCCGCTCCCGCGACCCCGACCGCCGCGAAATCTATATCGTCGAGGGCGATTCCGCGCTCGGAAGCGTCAAACTCAGCCGCGACGCCGAATATCAGGGCATTATGCCCGTGCGCGGGAAGATTCTCAACTGTCTGAAAGCCGACTACGCCCTCATTTTCAAGAGCGAGATTATCACGGATTTGATTCGCGTCCTTGGCTGTGGCGTGGAGGTACAGAACCGCCACGTAAAGGACATGACGGCGTTCGACCTGAAAAACCTCCGCTGGAACAAAGTCGTCATCTGTACGGACGGCGACGTGGACGGCTTCCAGATTCGCACGCTCATTCTGACGATGCTGTACCGCCTCACGCCGACGCTCATCGAAAAGGGCTACGTCTATATCGCGGAGACGCCGCTGTTTGAGCTTAACTGCGGCGACAAGACATGGTTTGCCTACTCCGACGCCGAAAAGAATGACATTCTGAAAAAGCTGTCGGGGAAGAAAGTGAAAGTTGACCGCTCGAAGGGCCTCGGCGAGAACGACCCCGATATGATGTGGCTGACGACCATGAACCCGGAGACGCGGCGGCTGATACGCGTCATGCCGGAGGACGTGGAGCGTACCGCGCAGGTGTTTGAACTTCTGCTCGGCAATAACTTACAGGGCCGCAAGGAGCATATCGCCGCCCACGGCTACGAGTACCTCGAAATGGCCGATATTTCGTGAAGGAAACAGATTTGTTTTTCAGTCCCGTAAATCAGTGAATGACGTTGACGAATACGAGCGGGACAGATTTAATGAATTCTGCGCCGCCGCCGGAATAGACGCTTCCACGGCGGTTCGTATGTTCGTCAAGGCGGTACTGCGGGAAAACCGGATTCCTTTTGAAGTCTCCGGCGACCCCAAAATGCAAAATACGCAAATATAAGGGAAAAGGAACCTATGCCAAATGCCAAGGAAGAAAGTAACGAACGAGACCGGACACCGCAATAACCCGAATGTCATGGGCCTGCGGGCCGCCATCGTGGAGGAACCCATTACCCGCACGCTGGAGACGAATTACATGCCCTACGCCATGAGCGTGATTGTCTCCCGGGCCATTCCGGAAATCGACGGCTTCAAGCCGTCGCACCGGAAACTCCTGTACACCATGTACAAAATGGGCCTGCTGGGCGGGGCGCGGACGAAATCCGCGAACATCGTCGGGCAGACCATGCGCCTGAACCCCCACGGCGACGCCGCGATTTACGACACCATGGTGAGACTGTCGAGCGGCTACGGCGCGCTCCTGACGCCCTTCGTCGATTCCAAGGGCAATTTCGGCAAGGCCTACTCGCGGGACATGTCCTGTGCGGCCCCGCGCTATACGGAGGCCCGGCTGACGCCCATCTGTCAGGAACTCTTCCGCGACATCGACGCCGACACCGTCGATTTCGTGGACAATTACGACAATACCATGAAAGAGCCGTCGCTTCTCCCGACGACTTTTCCGAATATTCTGGTATCGGCCAACAGCGGTATCGCCGTGGGCATGGCGTCGCAGTTCTGCGGATTCAACCTGAAGGAAGTCTGCGACACCGCCGCGGCGTACCTGAAGCGCCCCGACTGCGATTTGTCCGCGACGCTCCCCGCGCCCGACTTCCCCACCGGCGGCGAACTCCTCTGGGACGCCGACGCAATCCGGGAGATTTACGAGACCGGGCGCGGAAGTGTACGCGTGCGGGCTAGGTACCGCTACGTCAAGGCGGAGAATCTCATCGAGATTTACGAAATCCCCTACTCCACCACGTCCGAGGCGATTCTGGACAAAGTGGAGAAGCTCATCAAGGCCGGGAAAGTCCGCGAAATTTCCGACATGCGCGACGAAACCGACTTGTCAGGCCTCAAATTAGCAATCGACTTGAAGCGCGGCACTGACCCCGACAAACTCATGTCGCGCCTGTTCAGGCAGACGCCGCTAGAGGATTCCTTCGCCTGTAACTTTAACGTCCTGATTCACGGCGTGCCGAAAGTGCTGGGTATCCGCGACATTCTCGCGGAGTGGACGGCGTGGCGCACGGAATCGGTGCGGCGGCGGGTATCGTTCGTGCTACAGCGCCGGGAGGAACGGCTGCACCTGTTACAGGGCCTACAGAAAATTTTACTCGACATTGACCGCGCCGTGGACATCATCCGGAAAACGGAGGAGGAATCGGAAGTCGTGCCGAATCTCATGATAGGTTTCGGCATTGACAAAATACAGGCGGAGTACGTCGCGGAAATCAAACTCCGGAATCTGAACCGGGAATATCTTCTCAAGCGGACGGAGGAAATCAGCGGACTGGAGGCGGAGATTTCCGACTTGCGCGCCACGCTCGACGACCCGAAGCGGGTACGGAAAATTATCATAGACGAATTGAAAGCCGCCGCGAAGAAGTACGGACAGCCGCGCCGTACCACGATACTGTACCAGTACGAGAGCGCCGCCGACGCCGACGACGAACCCCCGGCGGAGTATCCCGTACACGTCTTTCTGTCGCGGGAGGGCTACTTCAAGAAAATTACGCCGCTGTCGCTCCGCATGGGCGGGGAACAGAAGTTCAAAGAGGGCGATTCGCTCCGGCAGTCGTTCCAGACGACCTCCGGCGCGGAGATTATGTTCTTTACAGACCGCTGTCAGGTCTACAAGACGCGCCTGAGCGAGTTCGACGACACCAAGGCCAGCGTATTAGGCGACTACCTCCCGGCGAAACTCGGCATGGACGCCGGGGAAAGCGTCCTGTACGCCGTGCTCCCCGGCGACTACTCCGGCTTTCTGCTGTTCTTCTACGAAAACGGCAAGGCCGCGCGCGTCCCGCTCTCGTCCTACGACACGAAGTCCAACCGCCGCCGCCTGACGGGCGCCTACTCCGACAAGTCCCCGCTGGTCTCCATGCTGTTCCTGAGCGAAGAGACCGAAGTCGCGCTCTACTCCACGGAGCCGCGCTGTCTGCTCTTCCATACCTCCATGCTACAGCCGAAGGCCTCCCGGAGTACGCAGGGCGTCGCGGTCATGAACCTGAAAGACAGGTACGCGCTCGACCGGGCCGCGCCCGTCTCCGAGACCCCCATCGTCAATCTGACGCGCTACCGCGTCCGTGCGATACCGTCCCCCGGCGCGCTCCTCCGCCACGACGACACCGGGGAACGGCAATTGACAATTGAATAAACGAGAGCGACAACGAGTGAAGGGAGGTTATGACGTGAAAAAGACCGCGTTTCTTTCGATTCTGTTCGCGCTGTTCTGCCTGTGCGGCGCGGCGCGGGCGACGGAGACGCCCTTGTTAGACGGCTATCTCCGCGACCATCAGCGGGGCGTTGCGCTGACGTGCTGGTTCCCGGAGAACGACCCCGACACCGAATTAGCCGAAAGCGCCGTGTGCGCCGTCTACGACGGCGACGGGCAAATGCTGTCCGTGGCGGCGCTGGACGCCTCCAAGGAGGCGCAGACGGTCGTTATCCCCTGCAAGACTTCCGATGTCGACCACGCCAAACTTATGACGATGGACGCCGACCGGAAGCCGCTCCGGCCCGTGCGGATGTTGCGGCCTACCGCCGAATCGTCCGCGGTTCCGCAGTTTCTGACAGACCCCGTGATTTCCGAGAATACGGTCAGCGTCACGGGCGCGGCAATGGCCTACGCGCGCGTGACTGCCGACCGTCCGTGCCGCCTCTACTGGGTGCTCTACAAGCACGACCTCGGGCACCCCACCGCCTCCCGTTTCAAGTCCGAAGACCTGCCCGGGAGCGAGGCCCACGGTATGCAGACCCTCAGCGCGAACCAGCCCTACCTCGTCAGGCTCAACAACCTCGTCGACGAGACCGACTACGACCTGTGGCTGTGGCTGACGAACGCCGATTTCAGCGCGTCGAGCTACATGCGCCTTGTGACGTTCCGGACTGTCGACGCTACCGCGCCCGTATTCCTCAGCGGCCCCGAAACGACAACTGTCAAAGAGCGCGCCGTTACGCTTCAGTACAGCCTAAACGAGAACGCCACGCTTTACTGGGTTCTGGTGGAGGACGGTACCCGCTTCCCGAATCCGCCGACCGGGGGCGGGAGTATCACGAAGGACTACGCCATAAGACAAGTCGTAGCCGGAAACGGCGGAATCAATCACGGGAGCGCCGCCACCCGCGCCAACGCTTCCGGCGCGATACAAATCAGCAACCTCACCCCGGAGAAGTCCTATCAATTCTGGTACGTGGCGAAGGACGGCGCCGGGAACTACTCCGAGTTCCGGCTGGGCAGTCCCGACGCCGGGAACGCGGTCGACAACCCGCGCGGCGTGTGCATGATTCCCCTGTCCACGCTGGACAACCTCCCCCCGTCCGTGGCCGTCGAGACGACCAGTTACCCCGACGGGCACCCCGAAACCCCCTACGCCGACACCGCGATTAGACTGATTTTCAGTGAAGGCATCCGGCGCTTCTCTACGGGCGAAGTCCTGACCGACCTCTACGACGCGGTTCAGAACGCCCGCAACGAGGCCGCCCGCGCCAACGCAAAAGAGACGCTCGCCAACTTTTTCCGGGAGACCGTCCTTTTGCAGACCGTCTCGGGGAACACCTGCCGGAACGCCGCGGAGCGCGTCAGCGACGACACCGAAAGCGAGTGGACGGTAGACTACCGGAATGTAGTGGTCTCGTGGGAGGAGGGCAACTTAGTCTTGGACTTCCCCGCCGTCGAACCCGCCGCCGTCCGCCTGCTCGGCGGAATCACCTACTGTTTCCAGTTGCAAGACCTCTCCGACCTCTCGGAGAATCTCAATCAAATTCGTTCCCAGAAGAGCAGTTCCTTCACCACCATGCCCGCCCAGATTCTTTTTCAGGAATTTACCCTCAACAACGCGAACTATCCCTCCGGCGTCGGCGAAGTCGACCTCTCATTTACCGCCACGCCCGTGGCGATGTCGCGCGCCGACCCCGACGCCGCATGGGACTTCCTGTTCTGGTCCGACACGACCTGTGTCTTTGAGCTCTACCGCAGAAGCCGCCTCTCTACGACCATCGTCTACGACCAGACTTGGGAGAAAGTCCGCAACCCCATGGGCACCGGGGGACAGGGGAGCGTCATGCTCCCGGTCAACGCGACCGGAATGTCGGGGCAGAGCATGCACCTGCACCTATGCCAGTACACCAGCGGCGCGATTCCCGCGCTCCGGACGCTGGAGGACGGGCGGATTTACGAGTACGCCGTGCATTTTCTCGAAATCGACGGGGACGCGGAGCGCAAATTGTGGGACGCGGAAGTACAGTTCGGCGTGACCGCCGTCGCGGGGTCGGCCTCCAGCCTGCTCAACCTCTCGGCGGGTTTGTCACAAGAACGCCTGAACACCTCGAAGGCCTCCGGGGTCGTACAGGAAATCGGCTCGCCTGTTCCGTTCCTGATGTCGCGTATCTTCCACGCCACCGCCGCGCCCACGTTCACCAACGGCGCGCCCACGTTCACCCCCTCGGATACGAGCGTCTCCATGTGGTTCCAGATGACCCGCCCGGGCACCGTACACTACCTCCTCGCCCCCTCGGACGGCACCATCTCCGCGCAAGACCTCAACGGAAGGCCCGTAAGCTGGGCGCGCTATCTGGACATCCCGGAATCCGGGGAGGATACCAGCCTTGCCCCGTTCAGCGTCCGACAGCCCACGCAGTACAACATTATCCAACAGCGTTTCAGCGGCCCGGGCGTCAAAGTCGGCTCGGCGTCGGTCGACAGCCGGGGCACCACGATTAGCGTCACGGGACTGAAAAGCGAGACCCACTATTTCGTCTATTTTGTCCTGCAAGGCACGGGCGAAATTTACTCCACCAACGCGCAGTTGTTCCGCTTTACGACGCTGGAAGCCGCGCCGCCTTCCATCCGGCTGACGCTCAACAACCCCGTCGCGGAGTTGTCCGTCAATCAGGAGGCCGTGGTCGACTATCTGGTCGTCGACACCGACGAGACCATGCTTGACCCGGTTCTCCGCAACGTCTTCTGGAACAGCACGCCCACCGGCGGACGCCAGCCCATGTCGTCCTACGTGCAGGTCAACAACGTGCTGGAGGCCATGAAGATGGATACCGGCAACGGCTCTGTCTTCGACGTGTACGCCACCAAGGAGTACAAGAATCAGGTCGCGGAGTTCATCCGCCAGAGCCTGTCGAACGGCGTCTCCGTCATCGGAATCGGGAGCGGCGTCCGGGTCTCGCCGAGTTCGCCGCTGACCATCGACAGTTCGCTCCTGCCAATGGTCGAGGGCCACAGGTACGCGGTCGTCGCCGTCGCGCAGAACGTGGACGGCGGAGCCAACGTCTTCCGCGCCGCCTACCCGATTACGCCGCCCGACCAAGTTCCGCCCATGATTACGAACATCACGCAGAATCTGACGATGGACGGCAGCAGCAGTCTGCAACTGAACACCTGTAGCGGCAACGTCACGCTGACCTTTGACAGTAACCTGTACTGCCTCAACGCCGACGCGCTCAAGGCCATCGACCTCGGCCCGCACTACAGCACCCTCCGCACGGAGAACTTCACGCCGCTGGTAGACCTCGGCTCGTCCTCGCCCGCCGGACAGATGACGGTCTCCACGGGACAGGTCGCGCAGGTCAACCGCTACACGGATTCCATCAACCTGACCCTGACGAACGCCACGCCCGGTGCGACCATCACCTTCCCGACGCGCCTGTGTGACGAGTACGGCAACGCGCACACAATCGCGCTGACCGTCACGCTGAGAGTCAATACGCAACTCGACGGCTACGACAGCGCCGGGAACGCCGTCTACGTCCACACCCCGCAAATCAATGTTTCCCCGTCATGGGACGGACGGAGCGCCAACTGAACACAATGCCCTCCCCCGTACACCGGGGGAGGGCGGAACCCATGAATAAGGAGGTATTATGCGGAAACAACATTCTCAACGGCTGTTGTCCGTGTTCCTGTCGCTGGCACTGCTGTTCTCACTGGCCACGCCGTCGCGCGCGACGGAGGACGCCGGGGACAGCGGCACGGAAGGCGGCAATTCACAAACTACTATCACGCTGGAGCCGTCGGAAGTGACGCTCGCGGTCAACGAGACCGGAACCCTGACGGCGACCGTCTCCAGCGGGGACGAGGTAGAATGGACAGTCGCCGCGTCGGGAATCATACGCCGCCAAAGCGACGAGAACAATTCTTTCACGTTCATGGCGGTCAAGCCCGGAGCCACGGACGTACTCGCGCGGGTCGGCGAACAGTCGGCACACGCGCAGGTTACGGTTTCCGGCGTTGTGGCCGCGCCGGAGAGTATGACACTGCAAGTCGGCGACGACCAGACTTTGTCTGTCGCGGCGTTCGGCACAGCCTCCGGCGTCAGCGCCGCCGCGCTGACGTGGAGCAGTGTCGAATCGAGCGTGGCGACGGTGCAGGCCTCCGGGGAAAGCGTCACGGTACACGGCGTCGCCGCCGGAACGACGACTATCCGGGGCACCAACGACGATTATACGGTCACTTGCGCGGTGACAGTCCGGGAAAGGGAGGGGGCGTCGGCGGAAGTCACGCTCTCGCAGACGGCGCTTGTACTGTCTCCGGGCGGCACCGGAACCATAACCGCCACGTCCACAGCCAGTCCCGGCGACATTCACTGGACAATCGACAAGACAAGCGTTGCGACGATTTCCCCCGCGACCGGAAACGAAGTCACGGTAACGGCGCTCGCCGCCGGAGAGGCGCGAATTTCCGTACAGGCCGGGTCTGGGCCCGTCGTACCCTGTACGGTCGTCGTCTCGGGCATTGCCTTCTCGGAGGAATCCTACACCGTCACGGCGGGCCGGACGCTTGACCTCAACGTCCTGACCTACGGCGACAGCCGCGGCGTGGCGGTGTCAAGCTGGGAGTGGCAGAGCAGTGACAGCAGTATCGCCACCGTCAGCACGACCTCGGCGGGCGGCACGGTGCGCGGCGTACAGGCCGGACACTGTACCCTGACTGTTACCGTCGGGGAGTATCGGGCCTCCTGTACGCTCAACGTCGAGCCCGCCGACGCGTCCGTGACTATCTCTCTTTCCGAGTCAAGTATCACCATGTCGCCCGGGTCGAGTAGCCGCCTCCGCGCGACGACCATCGCCGACAGCGCCGATATCCAGTGGAAGCTCGCAAGTGACGATGTCGTGCAGATTGCCGGGAGAACCGGGTATACCATCGTTCTCGCGGCCATCGCCACCGGACAGACGACCATCACCGCGCAAGTCGGGAGCAGTGAGCCGGCAAGCTGTATGGTTATCGTCTCGGGCATTACGCTCTCCTCGAATACGATTTCCATGGCGGTCAACGACGCGCAGAACATCACCCTGACCACCTACGGCGACGCGCAGAGTATCGAGAACTGGGAGTGGAGCAGCAGCAACACGGGCGTGGCCATCGTCACGGGTACCACCAACGGGGCCACCGTCCGCGCCGTCGGCGCGGGTACGAGTACGGTTACCTGTACGGGCGGCTCGTATACGGTCGTCTGTCGTGTCGAGGTTGCCGCCAACAGGGCCACCGACTTGGAGGCGAATCTGACGGGCGGCATTCTCCGCCTGAGTAGCCTGCTGGCCGATTTAAAAAATATCTCCAAGGCCATGACCGACGAGGAACTGTCCTACATTACCAATCTCTCCGTCGATACCAAGCTCGGCACGCTCTACGAGGGCTACGTCTCCGAGGGCGACACCGGGTTCGGCGTCGGAAACCAGATTTACTACGTCTCCGGCGCCGCACGCCTGATTTCCGGCATTACGTTCGTTCCCAAGCCCGATGTCAACGGCGTTGTGCCCATCGAATACGAGGGCTTTACCGTCAATAACAAGACGTTCAGCGGTTCCATTCTCGTTTCCGTCGGACAGCAGGAAACCACGCTCGCCTACGCGTCCCTCAACGGCGCGCCCATCCATTTCCGCTCCGAGGACTTCTTCAACTACAGTATGGCGGTCTACAACCGCTCTTTGCAATACCTGACCTTTACTATGCCCGCCTCCCGCTACGGCACCCTCTACTACAGCTACGTCAACGCCAACGTGTACGAGAGCATCGTCTCCGGCGGCACGCGCTATTACCGGACGTACAACCCGAGTATCGGCAACGTGGCATTCGTCCCGAATCCGGCCTACTCCGGCAACTTCTCCATTCATTTCACCGGGTACGATACCGAGGGCGTCAGCTTTATCGGGACGGTTCGTATCTCCGTGAACAACCCCAACGGCTCCGACAGCGGCGAGGAACTCCGCGAACGCCTCCACTACGAAACCGGGCCCGGCGCGCGCGTCTACTTTGAAACGTCGGACTTCGTCGACGAGTGCAAGGAGAGGACTGGGTACGAACTGGTTTCCATTGATTTCGTTGCCCTGCCGCCGTCGTCGACCGGTCGGGTCTACCTCGGACGCGATTCCCGCGCCTACGAGGATACGGACTACGGCACAAGCCGTATCGCCAGTATGAATTTCGTGGCGAACAAGAGTTACACCGGCTCTTTCACGATTCCCTTCACCGCCACCACCGACAAGGACACCGCGTTCAGCGGACAGATTTACATGACCGTTTCGAGTAACGGCGCGTACCTGATTCGCATGTCCGCCGTCAGCGG
>CAMHDB010000017.1 GCA_946183715.1 uncultured Oscillibacter sp. | reverse complement strand
CTGAGCGTCCTTGCGGCGGCGTGCCTAATCGTGACGCTGTGGCCCGCGCCGACGCGCGCCGAGGGCACCGACACCAATAATATTACCCTCTCGCCGACGTTCGGACAGACCGCCGCCCGCAGTATGCTTGACATGATAAACGCGTTCCGTACCGGGGACGAGGCGTTCTACTGGAACGAGACCGATACCGCGACCGTAGACTCCCGGGGGGAGCCGCTCGCCTACAGCTACGCCCTCGAGGAAATCGCCATGCAGAGGGCGGCGGAAATCGCGCTGAGCTTCTCCCATACGCGCCCCGATAGCACGCGCTGTTTCACCGCGCTGGCCTCCGACGGCACGCGGAGCTGGGGCGAAAATATCGCCGCCGGAACCGCCACGGCGAACGCGGCCTTTACGCTCTGGCGCGAGGACGACAAGAACTATGCCGGACAGGGACACCGCCGGAATATGCTCTCGACGCGCTTCCAGACCGTCGGCGTCGGACACGCCGTGCTCGACGGCGTCCACTTCTGGGTGCAGGAGTTCAGCTACTACACGGACAGCACGGCGCAAACGGAGGCTTTGGACGCGGAACAAACCGTGACAGTCAGCGTAGCCCCCGCGCAGATTCAAAGCCTAGGAGACCTGACCGCCACCCCGGAGCGTATCGAAGTGGCGGCGGGAGGCCACGCCGCGCTCCCGAGTGTAAACGTATCGCTGAAACTCTCTGACGTGTGGCCGCGAGACCGCGAGACAGTCGTGGGCGTGGAGCCCGTCTGGACGAGCGGAGATGACAGCGTCTGTACGGTTGCCGGGCAGGAAGTCTCCGGAGCGGCGGCGGGAAGTACGACCCTGACCGCCACCGCCTTTGACAAGTCGGTGTCGGTAGGCGTCACCGTCGGCGGCGCGCCCGCCCCGGCCTACACGGTCTCCGGCGCGCCCGACGGCAACGAGTACAGGGTGACACTGACGAACCCCGCCCCCGTGACCGTCGCCGTCATGTATTTCGGCGCGGACGGGCAGTTCCTCTCAGCCGCGATGCGGGCCGTACAGGCCGACGCCGGAAGCGTGTCCTTCCCGCTGACCGCCGCGACTACGACGCGCGTCGCGCTCCTCGACAGCGCCTACGCCCCGCTGTGCGTCTACGGATAAGATTCCGCCCCTCCGCCGCCTCCCTCGTCAACACGGGGGAGGATTTTTGCCGCCCCCGAAACGCGAGAAGGCGCCGCAAAACGACAGAGGGACAATTTGCCCGTTTTTTTGGGAAAAATACCGTTTACAATTCGGTTTGCGTGTGCTATCATATGTCGGTATGCCCGGAAATCATCTCCATGAAAGGAGACCGCCCCCATGATTCGGAAACCTTCCTCCCCGCGTCCGCTGCTGGGCCTCGGCCTGTTCGTACTCTTCGCGCTGTGCCTGCTGTGCGGCGTGCTCTACGGCGACAAAGTCGTGTGGAAGTTCAAGCTCGACCCCTACCGCGCCCCCATGCCCGTCCTCATGTACCACCATATGTTACCGGACGGCTCCGACTGCAACGACATGACCGTCACGCCGTCAAAACTCCGGCAGGACTTCGACTACATCCTCAAGCAGGGCTACACGCCCGTCCTCCCGCGCGAACTCCTCGACCCCGACGCCCTCCCCGAAAAGCCCATCCTGATTACCTTCGACGACGGCTACGCGAGCAACTACAACATCCTGTTTCCGATTCTGCAAGAGTACGGCTTCAAAGCCGTGATTTGCCCCATTGTCTGCATGCCGGATTTACTCGCGACGGAGTTCTGCTCGTGGGACATGTACCGCGAAATGACGGCCTCCGGACTGGTCGAAATCGGCTCCCACACGTACAAACTGCACAATCTCGACGTGAACGGCTCCTACAAGCCCGACGGCCCCAACGGGATACAGCGTATCGACGGCGAGACCGACGCCGAGTTCCGGGAACGCGTCCTCGACGACATCCGGAAGAGCTACGACCGCCTGACGGAGGAATTAGGCGTCGCGCCGACTTGTTTCGCGTACCCGTTCGGCGTGCGCGAACCCGACGCCGACGCCCTCATCGACGAACTCTTTCCGGTGTCCCTGCTGACTTGGTCCGACACCGCCGACCTGTACAACGGCACGAAACGCATGCCCCGCTGGACTGTCACCATGTGGGAACCCGTCTATAACCTGTTCTGACACCATAAGGAGTGTGAACTATGAAGGAACAACTCGAAGCGATTCTCCGGACGGCGACCAACGCTATCCGGAACAGCGCCGCCGCGCCCGATTTGGAGGCCTTGCGGGTGAAGTACCTCGGCAAGAAGGGCGAACTCACGGCGATTCTGAAACAAATGGGCAAGCTGACCGCCGAAGAGCGTCCGAAAATGGGCAAAATGGCGAACGAAGTACGGGCGTCGCTGGAGTCGGCGCTGGAGGAACAGGCCGCCGTACTGGCCCAAAAGGCGCTGGAGGCCCGGCTTGCACTGGAAACCGTAGATGTGACGATTCCGGGGAAGGCGGTCGAGGCCGGGCACCAGCACCCGATGTATATCGCGCTGGACGAGTTCAAGGAAATCTTCATCGACATGGGCTTTGAGGTCATCGACGGCCCGGAAGTGGAGCTGTCGGAGTACAACTTCACCAAGCTGAACACCCCCGACGACCACCCCGCCCGGGAGTGGTCGGATACCTTCTATCTGGACAACGATTCTAAAACTCTGCTGAGAACCCAGACTTCCCCCATGCAGATACGCGCAATCGAGCGCTACGGCGTGCCGATTCGCATGATATCGCCGGGGCGCGTATACCGCAAGGACGAGGTCGACGCGACGCACTCGCCGATGTTCCACCAAGTCGAGGGGCTTGTCATCGACAAGGGCGTGACGATGGCCGACTTGAAGGGCACGTTGAACGCCGTGATTCAGGAAATCTACGGTTCCGGTACAAAGACGCGTTTCCGCCCGCACCATTTCCCGTTCACGGAGCCGAGCTGTGAGGTGGACGTACAGTGCCACAAGTGCGGGGGCAAGGGGTGTCCGACGTGCAAGGGCGAGGGCTGGATTGAGGCTTTGGGCGCGGGCATGGTACACCCGAAAGTCCTCTCCGGGTGCGGAATCGACCCCGACGTGTACTCCGGCTACGCGTTCGGGTTCGGGCTGGAGCGGCTTGCAATGGCGCGGTACAAAATCAGCGACCTGCGCCTGATTTTTGAAAACGATATCCGGTTTCTGGAACAGTTCTAAGGAGGCGAATGGCGTTGAAACTCTCAAGGAAATGGCTGCATGAGTTCGTAGACCTGTCGGGCGTGGGCGACCGCGAGTTTGCGGACGCTATGACGCTCTCCGGCTCGAAGGTCGAGGGGACGGAAGTCCTGAACGAATCCTTAAAGAATGTCGTAGTAGGGCGCGTGTTGTCGATGGAGCGCCACCCCGATTCCGACCACATGTGGGTGTGTCAGACGGATGTCGGGCAGGAGAAGCCCGTGCAAATCGTTACCGGCGCGTGGAACGTTCACAAGGGCGATTTCGTCCCGGTGGCGTTGCACAACGCGCGTCTGCCCGGCGGCAAGAAGATTGAGCGCGGCGAATTGCGCGGTATCACCTCCGAGGGCATGTACTGCTCCCTCAAAGAATTAGGCCTGACCGCCGAGCACGACTACCCCGAGGCGGTCATCAAGCCCGCCGCGATTCTCAACGACTACCACCCCGTCGACCCGGCGAAGCGTTCCCTGCCCGAGGAACTCGCCCCGGGCATGAAAATCTACGGCCCCGTGATTGTCGCGAAAGTGTCGGTACTGGAAAAGTACGCCTACGGTTGCTGGCGCAGTACGCTGAACGTCGGCGGCGGGGAAATGGAGATGGACGAGAGCCGCTTCCAGAATCTTCACATCGGCGATTTCGTCGCGTGGGACACCGAACGGCATGACATTTGCACGTTGTCGGACCTGCGCGCCGAACAGCGCGAGTTCCCGCACTGTATCGACGACGGAATCTGGATTCTGCCCGGCGAACCTACGCCCGGAGACGATATCGCGGCGCTTATCGGCGCGGACGACCACGTAGTAGAGTTTGAAATCACGCCCAACCGCCCCGACTGCCTGAGCGTTATCGGACTGGCCCGGGAAGCGGCGGCGACGTTCCACAAGCCGTTGATTCACCACAAGCCGGAAATCCGGGGCGGAGGCGGGAATATCGCCGAACTCCTCGACATCGAAATTGAGGACGGCAACCTGTGTCCGCGCTACACCGCCCGGCTGGTCAAAAACGTGAAAATCCGCCCGTCGCCGGAGTGGATGCGCGAACGCCTGCGCAATTCGGGCGTGCGGCCCATCAACAATATCGTGGACATCACCAACTACGTCATGCTGGAGTACGGACAGCCCATGCACGCGTTCGACTTCTCCTGTGTCGACGGCGGGAAAATCGTCGTGCGTCCGGCGCGGGAGGGGGAAACGATTCAGACGCTTGACGGCACTGTCCGCAATCTGACGCCCGACATGCTCTGTATCTGCGACGCCGACAAGCCCGTATGCGTGGCGGGCGTGATGGGCGGCGCGAACAGCGAGATTATCGGCGACACCGACATGGTACTCTTTGAGTCGGCGAACTTCAACGGGGCGTCGGTACGCCGTACTGCCGTCGCGCTGAACATGCGCACGGAGGCCTCGTCGCGCTACGAAAAGGGCCTCGACCCGATGAACACGTTCCGCGCCGTACAGCGCGCCTGCGAACTCGTCGAACAGCTCGACGCCGGGGAAGTCGTCGAAGGACTGCTTGACGTTATCGCCGCCGACCGTCCGCAAGTCACGCTCAAACTCGAACCCGACAAAATCAACCGCCTTCTGGGCACGGAGATTTCCAGCGACGAAATGCGCCGGATTCTGTCCTCCCTCGAGTTCAAGCTCGACGGCAACAGCGTCTCGGTGCCGTCGTGGCGCGGCGACGTGGAGCACTATTCGGACTTGGCCGAAGAAGTCGCGCGCTTCCACGGCTACAACGAAATCCCCGACACGCTCTCGTCGGGAATCAACGCGCGGCGCGGATTCAACCCCGAACAGAAGGCCGAACGCCTCCTCGGGCAAATTTGCCGTTCCAGCGGCTACAGCGAAATCATCACCTATTCTTTCATCAGCCCCGCCGCCTACGACAAAATCCGCCTCCCCGGCGATTCCCCGCTCCGCAAGTCGCTGAAAATCCTGAACCCCCTCGGCGAAGACCGCTCCATCATGCGCACGACGATTTTGCCGTCTATGCTGGAAATCCTGACCCGCAACTGGAATTACCGCAACAAATCCGTCAAACTCTACGAGCTGGGCCGGACGTACTTCCCGCGCGCGGACGGCCTCGCCGACGAGCCGAAAACGCTCTGTCTCGGCGCCTACGGCCCCGGTATGGATTTCTTCACGCTCAAGGGCGCGGTCGAAGCCGTCCTCGACGGACTGCGTATCCCGGAAGTCAGCTACACGGCGCAGGGCGCGAACCCGTCCTATCACCCCGGGCGCTGTGCCGACGTGTACTCCGGCGACAAGTTCCTCGGCGTCCTCGGGCAGATTCACCCCACCGTCGCCGCCACGTATGGAATCGACGCGGAGCTTTATACCGCCGAACTTTCCCTCGACGCCCTGCTCAATTGCGCGGGGCCGGAGCCTGTCTATCAGGCGTTGCCGCGCTTCCCGTCGGTGCCGCGCGACTTGGCGCTTGTATGCGACAAGGCGATACCCGTCGCCGACCTCCGCGACGCCATCCGGCAGTCCGGGAGCGAACTGCTCAAGTCCGTGGCCCTGTTCGACATCTACACCGGGCCGGGTATCCCGCCCGACAAAAAGAGCGTGGCCTTTAATCTGACGTTCCGCTCCGACGAGCGGAGTTTGACCGCCGCCGAAGTGGAGGAAGCGGTCGCGCGGATTCTCGACGCCCTCCGCGACAGCCTCAACGCCGTGTTGCGCTGAAAAGTAACGGCCCTCCCCAAACGGGGAGGGCTTTCCGACAGGCGCGGCGCCGGAAAATGCAGGATTTTTCATAGAATCATGCAAAACGGGCGGCCCGTACCCGGAAATTTCCCACAGATTGCCCTTGAAAACGCAAGCCGGCTGTGCTAAAATTGCATTCCGTTATGAAAGCGCGAAGGAGGCCCCGACATGGTTCGCACGGAGGAAAACGCCTATTCCAAGATTACGCCCGCGATTCTGTCGCTCAAGGAGCAGTGGGAAAAGAAAAACTACATCGACCCGAAACTATACAAAGAGTACAACGTCAAGCGCGGACTGCGCAACGAGGACGGGCGCGGCGTACTGACGGGACTGACGCGCGTGGCCGAAATCCAGTCCTACACCGTGCGCGGCGACCGCGGACACGAGATGATTTCCCCCGCCGAGGGCATTCTGTACTACCGGGGCATCGACTGCCGGAAGATAGTCGAGGGTTCGACGCGGTTCGCGTTCGAGGAGGCCGCGTACCTGCTGTTATTCGGCGAACTGCCCACCCGCGAACAGCTCGACGACTTCTGCGGACAGCTTGCCTCGTACCGCACGCTCCCCACGAACTTTTTCCGCGACGTAATCATGAAGGCCCCCACGGGCGACCTCATGAATACCATGCAGCGCGGGATTCTCACCCTCTTCTGCTACGACGACAACCCGAACGATATCGGGCTTGAAAACGTCCTGCGGCAGTCCCTGCAACTGATAGCCAATATGCCCGTGCTGGCCATTTACGCCTATCAGGCGTGGCGTTACGTACAGGGCGAGAGCCTGTTCATACACGTACCGCTCCCGGAACTGTCCACGGCGGAGAACTTCCTGCGTCTGCTCCGCGAGGACAGGAGTTACTCCGAACTCGAAGCGCGTACTTTAGACGTGGCGCTGGTACTCCACGCCGACCACGGCGGCGGCAACAACTCCACGTTTACGAACCACGTCGTAACCTCGTCGGGGACGGACACGTATTCGGCAATGGCGGCGGCAATGGCGTCGCTGAAAGGCCCGCGCCACGGCGGGGCCAACAGCAAAGTCATGATGATGATGGACGACATCAAGGAGAACGTGCGCGACTGGTCGGACGAGGACTGCGTGCGCGACTACCTGACGCGTATGCTGAACCGCGACGCGTTCGACCGGAGCGGCCTGATTTACGGCCTCGGACACGCCGTCTATACGAAGTCTGACCCGCGCTGTGAGGTATTCCGGGAGTACGTGCGGCGTCTGGCGGCGGAGAAGGGCCGCGATAAGGAGTTACAGCTTTACCAGAGTGTGGAATCCGTCGGGAAGGCGCTCTTGAAGGAGCGTCAGCACAAGAAGGCGCTCTCGACGAATATCGACTTCTACAGCGGGTTCGTCTACGAAATGCTGGGCCTTCCGACGGAACTGTACACGCCGCTTTTCGCGATAGCGCGTATAGCGGGATGGAGCGCCCACCGGATGGAGGAATTGAGCGTCGGCGGGAAGCTGATTCGCCCGCGCTACGAGTGCGTCGAAGAGCACCGCTCTTATGTGCCTATCGAAAACCGGTAAACTTGCCTCCCCGTTTCCGGGGAGGCTTTACATTTTTGGTGCTTGTGAAACGCGCCGGGGCGTGTTATACTGTGGGCGTCAACGAGAGGAGCGCGGAGTATGGGAAAGCGTTTGCCACGGCTGAAGCCGACGCCGTGGGATTTGGCAGTAGCGTTGTGTGTGGCGGCGCTGGCGTGCGCGGTACTGTCCGGGGTACGGCGCGGCGGCGCGGGGGAGTACGTGACGGCGGTGGTCTACGCCGACGGCGCGGAAATCGACCGGGTACGCACGGACGCGCCGTCGGAGCGCGCCTACAGCGCCAACGGCTACACGATACAAGTACAGTTCGGCCCGGGGGCGCGGGTGGTCTCCGCCGACTGTCCCACGCAGGACTGCGTACACACCGGGACGGTCACGTACAGCGGGCAGTCGATAGTGTGCCTCCCGGCGCGGATTGTGATTCGGCTGGAAGGCGGCGCGATTCCTGTCGACGCGCCCGACGCCGTGCTCGGATAGGGGGCGGAGATGTCGACAAAGAATCTGACACAGTGCGCGATGTTGACGGCGCTGGCGCTGGGGCTGTCGTGGATGGAAAGCGCCTTCCCGCTCTCGGCCCTGATTCCACTGCCGGGCGTCCGGCTCGGGCTTGCCAATATCGTGACGCTGTTCGCGCTCTACGTACTCGGCGCGCCGTCGGCGCTGTTGGTACTCCTCTCGCGCTGTGTACTCGGGGCCGTGTTCGCGGGGAATATGAACGCGCTGATTTTCTCCGTACTCGGCGGGCTGTCGGCGCTGGGCTGTATGACGGCGCTCTCGCGCTGTCGTGCGCTGTCGGTGTACGGCGTCTCGGTGGGCGGCGCGGCGGCCCACCAGTGCGGACAGATTGCCGCCGCCATGCTGACACTCGGCAATTCCGCGCCCGTGTACTACCTGCCTGTACTGCTGTTTGTGTCCGTGTTTACGGGGAGCGTCACGGGGCTGATTGTCGCGTTGTTGTTCCGCGCCCTCGCCGCCGCCAAAGCCCTCCCGGCGTCACGGTGAAAGGAGCGTTGTCATGACTACCACCAAATTGAAACCGACCGCACCCTCGCGGGAAGGCCAAGAGACTTTTTTTGAACAATACAAGCTATACGTAGAAATGCTGGAAGCGTCCACGAAACGCCGCATGGACACCAACGCGCTGTTTATTTCTATTCATACCGCTATGGTGACGATGGTCTCCCTGTTCAGTAAAGACAACTGGGTAGCGCCCTTTGTCGTAGCCGCCGCCGGTATCGCGTTTTCCGTTTTGTGGGGGGCGCTGCTGATAAACTACAACAACATCAACGCCCTGAAATGGGATGTGGTCTATGACATGGAGCAGTTTCTGCCGTATAAGCCGTTCTACGCGGAGTATTACGATAAAAGATTGAAGCATGACACGGAGGTATGGAGAGAGGGCAACTATCGTTCGGAGGAGAAGAGGCCGTATAAGGCTGTTTCCAGACTGGAAAAGGCTCTCCCCGTGGTATTTATCGTAATTTATATTATTATCGCGGCATACGGTGGGTACTGCCTGTACTGTACGATACGCGGCGGGAATACGGCTGACCTCGCCGAGACTGTCGCCAAACTGCAAGAGGCCGTTTCCGATTTGGAAGCCGCCCTCGCCGATATCAGCCGCTCGACCCTCGCCAATTGAAAGGAGTTCCCGCATGGACAAGAAGCCACTCGACCCCAAAGACGCCCTGATTGCACAGCAGTTCGACTTACTCAACACCATGACGCGCAACAATCTGCGGCGCATGGGCGCGGATTTCTGGGGAGACGCCGCGCCGGGAGCGTCCAATACAACGGAGACGCCCGAAAGCGCGGGTGTCGGGCCCGTACAGCAAAGCCCGGAGACGCAGGAAGAAGAACTCCCGCCGCCGGAGAGTATGGAGGACTTGCAAAAGGAACTCGACGGTTACATCGGACTGGAAGTGGTCAAGAAGGAAGTGCGGAGCCTGATAGACCTGGTGAAAGTACACAAAATGCGGCGGGAGAACGATTTGCCGGAGCCGGATTTGTCGTTGCACATGGTCTTTACGGGGAATCCGGGCACGGGCAAGACGACAATCGCGCGGCTGATGTCGCGGATTTACAGAAGTCTGGGCATACTATCCAAGGGACAGCTCGTGGAGACCGACCGGAGCGGGCTTGTCGCGGGGTACGTCGGACAGACGGCGCTCAAGACCAGTAAGGTCATCGAAAAGGCGATGGGCGGCGTACTGTTCATCGACGAGGCCTACACGCTCAGCGGCAAGGGCGAGAGCGACTTCGGACAGGAGGCCATCGACACCCTGCTGAAAGCGATGGAAGACCACCGCGACGACTTAATCGTAATCGTGGCGGGCTACGACGAACTCATGGGGCGGTTTATCCACTCCAACCCGGGCCTTGAATCGCGCTTCAACCGCTTCCTGCACTTCGACGACTACACCACGGATGAACTGTTGAGCATGTTCAAAATGCGCTGTGACAAGGGGAAGTACACGCTCTCGGAGGAGGCGGAGGAGGCCGCGAAAAGGCGTCTGGAGGCGGAAAACGGGCCGACCTTCGCGAATGGGCGGGGCGTCCGGAACCTGTTCGAGCGGGTACTGGTACGTCAGGCCGGACGCCTTGCCAGTCAGGAGGGCGTGACGAAAGAACAGTTGATGGAAATCAGGCCGGAGGACTTCGAGGAGGCGTAAGGCCGCTGTCAGATTCGGAAAAACAGCGGGCGCGTCAGTCGATACTGTAGAGGGCGTCGGCGAGGAGCCAGATTTGCGAATAGGGCCTCATGAGATTCCACACGCCGCCGCCCTGTAAGCCATAGGCGTCGATGAGGCGGAGCTTCGCCGCCATACTCCGCGCGTCCTCGAACCATACTTCGTGTACGATTCCGAAACGGTCTGTATAGTGGAAGTAGGGCGACTGCGCGCTCTCGTCGAACTGTATCGCGATGTCGTATTCTATGGCGAGTTGCACGGCTTTCAGGTTGGAGATAGACCGGGCGCGCGTGACGCCCTTCACGAATGGCAACGCCCAGTCGTAGCCGTAATTCGGAATGCCCAGCAGGATTTGCCCGGGTTCGATTTCGGTCACGGCGTAGTTGAGCACGGCGCGGACATTCGGGAGCGGGGCGACGGCCATCGGCGGCCCCGCCGTATAGCCCCACTCGTAAGTCATGAGCAACACGGCGTCGACAGCCGCGCCAATCGCGCCGTAGTCGTGGGCCTCGTACAGAATCCCGGGCTGGTCGGCGCGTACTTTCGGGGCCAGCGCCGCCCAAAGGAATTTGCGCCTCGTGCGGAGTTCGCCGCGCAGACGCGCCAGAAATTCGGCGTAGGCGGGGCCCAAGTCCTCCGGAAGGTACTCGAAATCGACATCCACCCCGGCGCTGTTGATTTCCTCGGCGCGGGCGAGTACGTCCCGGATAAGCCGGCTTTGTACAATGGGGTCCGTCAGGACTAGAGCGCCGCGCGCCGTGTTGAAAGAGCCGTCTTCTGTGAGCGTCGACAGGTGCAGTAATGTCCCGGTGCCGTGGCGGCGGGCGGCGGTTCTCATCGACCAGTCGTTCAGCTCCAACAGCCCGCCGTCGGCGCCGATACCGTATGTGAACGGGGCCAGATACGTCAGATACGGCAACTGCGCGTCGAGCAGTTCCGCGCCGATGTAGGGATAGGAATAGCCGTTGAAGACGGCGTTGCCGAGGGGGAGTTCGTCGCGGTAGGAGAGTACCAGAGTTTGCCCGGGGTAGAGGTTGTCGCGTCCGCCGAGGGGCCAGTTACGCCGCCAGAGGGCGCGCACGGAGAGGCCGTGCCGCGACGCGATGCCCGTCAGCGTCTCGCCCTCCCGGACGCGGTGCGTCTGGAGCGGGAAGCGGACGACGAGAGTTTGTCCGACAGCAAGCCTTTGCTGGGTTACGGCGTTGTCGGCGGCGAGGCGCCCGGCGTCGACGCCGTACTCCGCCGCGATACCCGGGAGCGTTTCGCCGGGCCGCACTACGTGTATGGTCATGGAATCACCTCGTGACAGACTATGCCGGGCCTCGTGCCCCTATTCGTGAACGGGAAGGAGATTTTGCTATGAAATGTCCGAACTGCGGCCTTGAAACCATGGGGACGGGCGGAGTATGCCACGTCTGCGGCGCGTCGGTGTCCCCGCCGTTTTCGCGTGTCGAATACGCCCCGCACAACGGGAATAACTTCCCACGGGCCGGGAGTACGCCCCCAAGAGCCGACGCCGTTCCGGCGTGGGCGGGGAATGCCGGACACGGCGGGAAGCGGCCCATATGGAAGAACAACACGGTCATTACGGCGTCGCTGATTCTGCTTTGCGCCGTACTGCTTGCGGGAATCGTGGCGCTGACGCGTGCCGGGAAGTCTCCGGAACCCGCACAGCCCGCGACGCCGACCGTAAGCCCCGGGGAACCCGTCGACACGAACCGCTACAAAGTACAGCAGGCCATGGAGGCCGAACGCGCGCGCAACGGCGGGGCGGATTCGGTACCGTCGTCGGGGAATGGCGGCGCGTCCTCGACAGGAAATGACAGTCCGTCGCCGTCGTCCGGGATTACGCGGACGGGCTACCTTCTGGAAGACAGCGACAGAAGATATGTACAGCGTTCGGAACTCGCGGGCTTCACGGAGGAGGACTGCCGCCTCGCGCGCAACGAGATTTACGCGCGGCACGGGCGGAAGTTTCAGGATAAGGCGATTCAGGCCTATTTCGATTCCCTCGACTGGTACCGCCCGACGATTGAGGCCGGGGACTTTTCGGAAGACATGCTCAACGCCTACGAGACCGCCAACCGGAATCTAATCGTAAAGTACGAGCAGGAGAAGGGCTACCGCTGAAATACGGAAAGAGAAGCTTCTTGACAGGGTACGCCCGACGTACCGAATTTCCGGGAGGAACGTTTTATGCTGTTGAGCCTTTTGCGGACGGTCAACGCCTGTCTGACGGACTATATTTTGTTCGCACTTGTCATCGGCGTCGGGGTTTGGTACTCCGCTAAGACCCGCTTCGTACAAGTCCGCTGTTTCTGGGAGGGCGTGCGGCGAATCCGGCGGGGCTTCGCGGGAGCCGGACGCCGCCACAAGCACGGCATGAGTTCCACGCAGGCGCTTTCGACGGCGCTGGCCGCGCAAATCGGGGCCGGGAATCTCGTCGGCGTCGCGGGGGCCATCCTCTACGGCGGCCCGGGGGCGGTCTTCTGGCTGTGGGTCGCGGCGTTCTTCGGCATGGCCACCGCCTACGCCGAAACCGTACTCGCCCTCCGGACGCGCCCGAAAACCCGGGAGCGCCACTATCAGGGAGGCCCCGTCTACTACATCTCCGCCGCCTTCGACGGGGAGCGCGGCGAACGCCTCGCGACGTGCTTCGCGTGCGCGGCGGTGCTCTCGCTCGGCTTCTTCGGCCCCATGGTACAGGCCAACGCCGTCGGGTACGCCTTCCGGGATACGTTCGGCGTCCCGGCGTGGCTGACGGGGCTGTTGCTCTCGGGCGTATGCGGGGCGGTATTTCTGGGCGGCTACCGCCGCATTGCCGCCGTCACGGAAAAGCTCGTCCTGCCCGTGACGGGCCTCTTCCTGTTCGCGGGCGTGGTCGTACTCCTCGCCCGGATAGCGTATCTCCCCGGGGCGCTGCTGTCCATTTTCCGCTACGCCTTCACGCCGTCGGCGATAATCGGCGGCGGCTACGGGGCCGCGCTCAAAATGGCAATCGCGCAGGGCGTGCGCCGGGGCCTCTACTCCAACGAGGCCGGGCTTGGCTCCGTCACCCACGCCCACGCACAGGCGAATGTCAGAAGTCCGCACGCGCAGGGCGTCGCGGCCATGATGGGCGTATTCGTCGACACGTTCCTTGTCCTGACGCTCAACGCGCTGGTAATCATATCCACGCTCTACGCGAAAGGCGGCCCGCTGGAATCGGGCTACACCGGGCCCGCGCTCCAAACACTCTCACAGGCGAATCTTACTCAGACGGCGTTCGGGTCGGTATTCGGCGGCGGCTTCGGCGGCGTATTCGTCACGCTGTGCCTCGCGGTCTTCGCGCTCTCGACGGTGCTGAACTGGAACCTCTTCGGGCGGCTGAACATGATTTACCTCTTCGGGCGCGATTCCAATACGGCCTACACCCTCGCGGCGCTGGTATTCCTCTTTCTGGGCGCTCTGGCCTCCACGGAGTTCGTCTGGGAGCTGGCGGACTTCTTCAACCAGTGGATGGTCATTCCAAACGCGGCGGCGCTCCTCGCCCTGACGGGTACCGTACTCCACGGCGATTCGCCGAAAGAATAGTCAATCACAAAGGACGGAGAAACATGGAGAAACAGAGTAAACAGAAATTCTTGTGGGCGGTATGCCTTCTCGCGGCGTTCGTACTCTGGACGCTTGCCGTCACCCGCGTCGACGTACAGGCAATCGGGCCGGAGGGCTCGTTGGTGGGCTTCGCGGCGCTCAACG
>CAMHDB010000016.1 GCA_946183715.1 uncultured Oscillibacter sp. | reverse complement strand
TCCGCGTTGCTTTTCTGCGGAAGTAGAGCGACACGTCCCGTCCCCGATTGAGGACGGGACGCCCTTTGCCCCTTGCCAAGAAACCGTGTTTTTGCGCCCGGAATCGGCCCTTGCAACGGGCGTGAATTTGTGGTACACTTGAACGCAAAATCATTTTGACACAGGAGGCCAACATGCCAACACTCCAAGAGGAAATCGCCCGGCGCCGGACATTCGCTATCATCTCCCACCCGGACGCCGGTAAAACCACCTTAACCGAAAAACTGTTGCTTTACGGCGGGGCTATCGCGCAGGCGGGGGAGGTTCGAGGCAAGCGCGCCCGCGCCGCCACTTCCGACTGGATGGAAATCGAACGCCAGCGCGGTATCTCCGTGACTTCCTCCGTCATGCAGTTCCAGCATGACGGCTACTGTGTCAACATCCTCGACACCCCCGGACATCAGGATTTCTCCGAGGACACCTACCGCACGTTAATGGCCGCCGATTCCGCCGTCATGGTCATCGACGGCGCGAAAGGCGTCGAACCACAGACGCGGAAGCTGTTCCGTGTCTGCGCGTTGCGGAGTATCCCGATTTTCACCTTTATCAACAAGCTCGACCGCGACGCCCGCGACCCGCTCGAACTCTGCGAGGAAGTCGAACGGGAATTAGGAATCGGCACCTGTGCGGTCAATTGGCCTATCGGCTCCGGGCGCGACTTCCGGGGCGTGTACGACCGGGAGCGCGACCGGGTACTGTTCTACAGCGCCGGGAGCCACGCCCAAAAGGCCGCCGTTACCGAACTGTCCCTCGGCGACCCCGAACTCGATACCGCCCTCGGCGCACAGCGCGCCGCCGTGCTCCGGGAGGAAATCGAACTGTTGGAGGCCGGACAGGAATTTGACCTGTCGGCGGTTCGCGACGGCACGCTGTCCCCGGTGTTCTTCGGTTCCGCGCTGACGAATTTCGGCGTAGAGCCGTTTCTGGAAGCGTTCCTGCGTATGACGACCCCGCCGCTGTCACGGCGGGCCGACGCCGGAACCGTCGACGCCTTCTCCCCGGACTTCTCCGCGTTCGTCTTCAAGATTCAGGCCAACATGAACAAGGCCCACCGCGACCGCCTCGCGTTCCTGCGTATCTGTTCCGGGGAGTTCCGGCGCGAAAACGAATACTTTCACGTCCAGAGCGGGAAGAAACTCCGCCTCAGCCAGCCCCAGCAGATGATGGCCGCCGAGAGGGAAATCGTAGAGGAGGCTTACGCGGGGGATATTATCGGCGTATTCGACCCGGGACTGTTCGCAATCGGCGACACCGTGACCACCCCCGGGAAGAAGTTCCGCTTCGAGGGAATCCCGACCTTTGAGCCCGAGCACTTTATGCTCGTCTCCCCCAAAGACACCATGAAGCGCAAACAGTTCATCAAAGGTACGGAGCAAATCGCGCAGGAGGGCGCTATTCAAATCTTCAAGCGCCCGGGGGCCGGGCTGGAAGAAGTGATAGTAGGCGTCGTGGGAACGTTGCAGTTTGACGTGTTCCAGTACCGCATGCGGAGCGAGTACGGCGTGGAACTGCGCATGGAGGGTTTGCCGTTCGACCACCTCCGGCGCGTGACGGCACTGCCCGGAAAGCCCGACGACCTTGTACTGTGTACGGGCGCCGCCGTGCTGGAGGATTTCCGGGAACGTCTGCTGATAGCCTTCGAGGGCGAATGGAGCGTAGGATTCCTGACGAAACATAACCCCGGCCTCGAATTGGCGCTTGACCTGTCGGTGTAAGGGGACGCGTGATGGAGAACAAACGACAGGGCCAAACTCCCCAGCGGCGTCCGCCCGTGCGGCCCCGTTCGTATCCGCCGCCTACTACTGCCCAATCCCGCGCCTACCCCCCACGGCCCCGCACGTACCCGCCGCCGCAAGTCACCGCGCCCCGTAAAACTCCGCAACCGTCGCCCATCCGCAAGGCCCCGCAACCCCGTAAAGCCCCGGCGACAAAGGCCCCGCAAGTACCGCAGCCCCACAAGGCCCCGGCGGCGACAGTGCGGAAAGCGGTCGCTGTCCCGAAACCCGAGCCCCGCTTCCGCGACGCCCTCTGTCCCGAACGCCCCGATACCCCCGCGCAAAACCGCCTTGCGTCCCTCTGCGCCCTGCTCTACGCGCTGATTCATGTCTTTTGCGGGTTCCTGCTCATTTACCCGCTCAACCTCCTGACCGCCCGCATGCCGTCCGTACTCTCGGTTCTTGTACGGGCGCTCCTGCCCGGGATTATCGGCGCCCTGCTCTGCGCGTTGTCGCGCTACCCCATGCGCCTCGAAAGCCGCGTCGGCCTCTCCGCCTACCGGAAACTCCTCCGCGCCCTGCTGACGCTCCTCGTCGGCGTCCTGCTCCTGATGTGGGGCGAATGGGGCGCTTTGCGGCAAGTCGCGCGCTTTGTACTGCTGTTCGTTCTCGGGCCGCTGGCCTCCGGTACCGCCCTCTCCGTACTCCTGCTCTACGTGGATTGGCTATACGATATGGAAGAAGAGGACGCGTAACCGATTGGCCACACGTCCAATTTTGGGGCCTTTTCCTGTCGATGAATTTTCCAATATCTCCCTGCTTTGAGACAACCAGACTGTATCCTCGTAGGGGGGTGGATTCAAAGCCGTCTGTCTGAAGTCCGGCTGCCAGATTGTCAAGTCTGTCGCGGAAGAAGTTCTGGAAGCACTCCGCGTCGCCGAACAGCCGGACCGCCGCAGGACTGACCGCGTAAGAGGCGACCGTACCACGCGTTTCCGTACTGGCACGACGCCGTACCACTCCCGGAGGCAATCGGGCGACGAGAAGAAGACGTAGCTGACGCCCTTCGGCGCGCCGCTGGCGTCCGTGACGGAAATCAGCGCGCCGCTGGAAATCGTCGTTGCGGAGTTTCCGCCGCTCGTGCCGCGTAGCCCTGACTGCCGCTGCCCGATTCGCCACGCCCATCCCGGCACAGCCCGCCGCTGACGGTAATCGTGGAAGTCGCGCCCGCCTTGATTCCGTTTTCAAAAGCCGCCCCGCGACAGCGGGACGGCACGAAATTCAACAGAATATCTCCGCCAAGAGTGACATAGACTCCGCGAGGCGTTCGGGCGGCAGGGCGGCGTAGTGTACGACTACGGTATTGTGTTGTTCGGGCGTGGGCGCGGCGGCGTAGTCCGACAGGAAGCGCAGGCGTACCCCGGCGCGCTCGGCGCGTTGCCGGATACCGTCGGCGCGGGGTCGGAGCAGGAAATGCAGTCCGGCGCCCTGTTCGGAAATCGTCACGCCGCCGGAGAAATTCGCCCGGAAGGCGTCGAGTACGGCGGCGCGCCGCGCGCGGTAGATTTTGCGCAGTCGCGACAGGTGCTGTTCGTACTGCCCGCTCTCCAGAAAGCGCGCGAGTACGTACTGCTCCAGCGTCGGGACGGTGCAGGCGTAGAACGACAGCTCCCGGCGGTAGACTTCCAGCAACGACGGCGGGAGTATCAGGTAGCCGACGCGCAGGGACGGCGAAATCGTCTGGGAAAAGGTATTCATGTAGAGCACGCGCCCGCTGTGGTCGATACTTTGCAGTGTCGGAATGGGGCGGCCCGTGAAGCGTAATTCGCTGTCGTAGTCGTCCTCGACGAGCCAGCCGCCGCTCTCCTCCGCCCACCGCAACAGCGTGTGACGCCGCCCGATAGGCGTCACAAGGCCCGTCGGGTAGTGGTGCGCCGGGGAAATGTGCGCGACGTTCGCACCCGAATGCCGCAGGGCGTCCATGTTCAAGCCTTGACTGTCCAGCGGCAGACAGACAAAGCGCGTACCGCTGTTGCGGTAGGCGTGGCGGATTTTCAGGTATCCGGGGTCTTCCAGCGCGAACAGCGACGAATTGCCCAGCAATTGCGGCAGGAGTAAGTAGAGGTACTCCGCGCCCGCGCCGACGAGAATCTGTTCCGGGGAGACCTTCATGCCGCGGTACTCGTACAGGTCGTGGGCGATTGCCTCGCGCAAAACTGCAAGTCCGGGCCCGGGCGGCGGCACGAACAGCGCTTCCAGATTTTCCGACAGCGCCTGACGGGTCAACCGGGCCAGCGCGGCGGCGGGAATCAGGGACGGGTCGGGGGAATTGTCCGTGAGGTCGAGCTTCCAGACACGCGGCGCGGCGTCGGGCGCGACGGCCTCCGGAATACTCCCCGGCGGGGCGGGCGGGCGGTTCGTCTCGTTGACGAATACCCCCCGCCGCGCCAGTACGGACACGTATCCCTCCGCTTCTAACTGCCGATAGGCGCTCTCCACTGTCACTACCGACAGCCGCAGATGTTCGGCCAGCGCCCGCCGCGACGGCAGGCGCTCCCCAACTCGTAAGGCCCCGTTTAGAATGTCGTCGCGGATGTTGCGGTACAGGCACTCGTAGAGCGGCGTTTTGCCGCGCTTCTCCATGGGATACGTCAGCACAGCGGTTTCGCCTGTTTCATGGAAAGACTGATACGCTTTTTCTTCTCGTCCACGCTAAGCACAACAACCTGTACCACGTCGCCCACGCGCACCGCCTCCGACGGGTGTTTGAGGTAGCGGTCGGCGATTTGCGAAATATGCACAAGCCCGTCCTGATGTACGCCGATGTCCACGAACGCGCCGAAGTCGATGACGTTCCGCACGGTGCCCGAAAGCGTCATGCCCGGTTTCAGGTCGGAGATGTCCATAACGTCCGTGCGCAGTATCGGTTTCGGGAGGGCGTCGCGCACGTCGCGCCCCGGCTTCATCAGTTCCCCGATAACGTCCGTGAGCGTCGGCACGCCCACGCCGATTTCCGACGCCGCCTTTTCGACGCCGTAGGCCTCCACCTGCTTGCGCAAGTCGCCCAGACGCCCCGCCTTGACTTCCGCGTCGGTGTGGCCCGTCAGGCGTAGTAATTTCTCCGCCGCCTCGTACGATTCCGGGTGTACGGCGGTATTGTCGAGCACGTTCGCGCTCTCCGGAACCCGCAGGAACCCCGCGCACTGCTGATACGCCTTCGGGCCGAGTTTCGGGACTTTCAACAGTTGCGCCCGTTTCGTAAACGCGCCGTTCTCCTCGCGGTACGTGACGATATTTTTCGCCGTCGCGGCGGTCAGTCCCGAGACGCGCTTCAACAGCGACGCCGACGCCGTATTCAAGTCGACGCCCACGGCGTTTACGCAGTCCTCTACTACGGCGTCCAGCGCCGCTTCCAACTGCTTCGGCGGGCAGTCGTGCTGATACTGTCCGACGCCGATGGCCTTCGGTTCGATTTTCACGAGTTCGGCCAGCGGGTCTTGCAGGCGGCGCGCAATCGACACCGCCGAGCGGAGATTCACGTCATATTGCGGGAACTCCTCCGCCGCCAGCTTACTCGCCGAGTACACCGACGCGCCCGCCTCCGAGACCATCATGTAACTTAGCCCCGCGTCCGGATTGCGCCGAATCATTTCGACGGCCATTTGTTCCGTTTCGCGGCTCGCGGTTCCGTTGCCGATTGCCAAATGTTCGACGTGGTGCCTGCGTACCAGCGCCGACAGTTTCGCAATCGCCTCTTCCCTCTGCCGCTCCCCGAACGTCGGGTAGACGACCGCCGTATCGAGAACCTTCCCGGTGCCGTCCACGACCGCCACCTTGCACCCGTTGCGGTAGCCCGGGTCAAGGCCCATCGTGACTTTCCCTTTTACGGGCGGCTGCATAAGCAACGGGCGTAAATTCAGAGCGAATTGCCCGATTGCGCCTTCGTAGGCGGTATCGGACAGCCCCGAGCGGGTTTCGCGCTCCACCGACGGGAAAATCAGGCGGTCATAGGCGTCGAGGGCGGCGCGCTTGACGAACTCCGTCGACGGCGTCCCCGGTACCGCCGACGCGCGGTAAACCGTCTGCATGGCGCGGTCGTGGTCCATGTCGACCGTGATTTTCAGGAAATTTTCCTTCTCGCCGCGGTTCAGCGCTAACACCTGATAGCCCTGCAAGCGGTTCAGGGGCTGCGTGAAGTCGTAGTAGGTGCGGTAGACGGAATCCTCGTCGGTGGCGGCCTCGGCGTGTACGGTCGCGCTACGCTCCACGAGGGAGCGGAGAGATTTCCGGAGTTCGGGGTCGTCGCTGATTTTCTCCGCGATGATGTCCGACGCCCCCGCCAAGGCGTCCTCGACGGTCTCTACGCCCTTCTCCGGGTCGACATACGCCGCCGCCGCTTCTTCCGGCGACGGGCCGTCGCGCCTCTGCGCGAATAACAAATCCGACAGCGGCTCCAGCCCCTTTTCTTTCGCGACCGTCGCGCGCGTCCGGCGCTTGGGCTTGTAGGGGCGGTAGAGGTCTTCCAACTCCGCCAGCGTCTTTGTATTGTTGATTGCGGCGGAAAGCTCTTCCGTGAGCTTCCCTTGCCCCTCAATGGCCTTTAGAATCGTCTCCCGTCGCTCCTGCAGGCCCCGCAGGTACGCCAGACGCGTTTCGAGTGTACGCAAGGCGGTGTCGTCCATAGCGCCGTGCAGTTCCTTGCGGTAGCGGGCAATAAACGGAATCGTGTTGCCCTCGTCCAGCAGCTGTATGACGTTCGCAATCTGCTGTTCGTCCCTCCCGAGTTCCGCCGACAGGACGGATACGATAGAATCCATGTTCATTCTCCTTAATACGCATGCGTGCGGGTGCTTGAAGCTATATTTCTTCGGGTGTGCAGTCCTTTTTCCAGAGGCCGAGTATGACGGCGGTCACGAGCGACCCGGCCCCTAGGGCTATCAGGTACAAGAGCGGGTGTCCGACGACGGGTAGGACGAAAATCCCGCCGTGCGGCGCGGGGAGCGTACAGCCGAACAGCATCGAAAACCCGCCCGACACCGCCGCCCCAGCCATTGAGGAACCGATTACCCGGAAAACGTCCGTGAAGACATACGGCAACGCGCCTTCCGTGATGAAGGAAAGTCCCATGAACAGCGTGCCCGGGCCGCGCTCCCACTCGTATTCTGAGTATTTCCGGCGGAAAAGGCTCATTGAGAGGAAAATGCCAATCGGCGGAACCATGCCGCCAATCATCACCGAGGCCATAACATCTGTAGAGCCCAGCGCAAGGCCGCCTACGCCGTACTGGTACGCCACTTTGTTGAGAATGCCGCCCATGTCGGTGGCCATCATCATGGCCGACAGCGCCCCGGCCAGTACGCCGTTTTTCTGTATCGCGGCTGTCAGGAGTTCGGTAAACAGCACCCCCGCCGCCGTCGAAAGCGGCGTGATAATCAGCCACGACACCAGTTGCATTAACAGCAGATTAAAGACCGGGTAAAGGATAATCGGGGCGGCCTTGCGGATGAAGCGCGGGAGCCAGCCCGTAAACTGTTCCAATTCGGTAGTGAGTACCCCGGCGGCGAAGCCCGCGACCATCGCGCCGATAAAGCCCGAGTGGCTGTCGATAGTCATATAGCCGCCGACGAACCCCGCCATAAACGCCTCTTCCCCGGCGATTCCGTAGGCCATGAACCCGGCGAAAATGGGGAGCATGAAATTAAAAGTCGTACTCCCGATTCGGTTCAGGAGCGCCGCCGTGGCGGTAATCGAGCCGAACTGCGCGCGGGTTTCGAGCGTCAGCGCGGACAGGTCCAGCGAGGCGGCGTCGAACAGGAACGCCAGCCCGATAAGAATCCCGCCTCCCGCCACAAACGGGGCCATCCAGCGCACGCCTAAAATGGTGCTCCGTATGAGGTGTTCGCGTATGTAGCCCATGAGGCGTATGCCGAAGTGGGCCCCGGCGGGCTGTACGGGTTCGGCGGGGCGCTCGTCGGCCTTCTGCGGGAGTACGAAGGCCTCCGCGCGGACAATGGCCTTTTCGACCGTGGACTTGACCGCCTCGGCGACGGCCTCCGGCGCGACTGTCCCCCGGTACAGGCTCGCGCGGTTGCGTCCGCCCCCTTTCGATTCGTACAGCGCGGCATCGGCCTTCTCCGAGAGTTTCGCCAGCGGCATACCCGCCGCGACAGGCGTCACGCCCGCGCTGATGGTCATCCGGAAACCTTCTTCCGGGCGCAGGGCCTCTATAACCCGGCAGAGTTCGCGGAGGGCGCTCCAAGCCTCCTCCCCCGGCAGGGGCAGTACGCCGATGAACTCGTCGCCGCCCCAGCGCCCCGCGAAGCCGTTCTTGTCGCGCACCATGGCCTGTATGCGCTCCGCCAGCATACGGAGGGCGTGGTCTCCGGCGGCGTGGCCGTAGTTGTCGTTGATTTGCTTGAAAAAGTCGATATCCAGCAGGAACAGCGACGCATCCGGAATGTGTTCGGCGCTCATGAACTCTCCGAAAAGCGCGTTGAACGACTTCCGGTTGCAAAGTCCGGTCAGTTCGTCGGTGGTCGCGTAGCGCAGGATTTCCCGGCGGTACTTGAGAACGATGTTGACAATCAGAACCATCATCATGCCCATGAGAATCAGGTCGACGCCCAGCAGTAAGCTCAACTGCCGCCGCTGAATGGCGTGGAAGGTTCCGCCCTGATGCAGGAGCGTAAGGAAGAACTCGCCGCCGTAGAGGGGGCGTATCATACAGCAGTCCTCCGAGAGGAAGAAAATCCCCTTGCGGCCCGTCCAGAACGCGGCGCTGTCGCCGGAGGCGTCCCCCGGCGGCGAGAGGCCGCCGCCGCCGCTGTCGTAGTACACGCTCCCGTCGGGGGCGGTAATCCAGAAGCGCCCGGCCTCCACCGCCGGAAGGCCGGCAAGGGCGTCGGGGAGTTGTCCGGCGCGGATACCCTCCGGCGTGATACGGGATTCCACGCTGTTGACGAGTATGGAGGACAGGAGTTTTGTTTCGGTTTCGGCGGAGGCGCGCAAAGCGTCCGTATTGAGGGCGGAGAAAATCAGGACGTTGCCCAGAAAGGCGGCGGCGATGATGGATAAAATCAGCAGAATTTGGAAGTTTCGGTTTCGGCCCTGCATAGTAAATCACGCTCCCGGAACAGATTCTGGTACCCGGTTCAAGTATAACACAATTCCGGCCTTTTGTATAGCCGTCCGGAAGGATTTCTTTCCGATGTTTTCGGGGGCAAAAGTCAAAAAATCCCTGTCCGGGGCGGTTCCGGACAGGGATAAATTGTCAAGGGTTGTAGCCGCCGATTCTGACGCCCGTATAGTAATGGGTCAGGATTTCGCGGTAGCCGGAGCCGTCGCGGGCCATCTGATTCGCGCCGTACTGGCTGAGCCCGACGCCGTGCCCGTAGCCCGTGACGTAGAACGATACTTTCCCGTCGGCCATTTCCCACGTAAAGCAGGCCGAACGCAGTCCGAGGGCCGAACGTACCCGGCTGCCCTGCGTCTTGATTCCGCCGACGTGCATCGTAATAATGCTCCCGGCGCTGTCGCGCTCGACATCCGAAAGCCAGTCGTAGGGGTCGCCCGTGAGATTCGCCTTCGGGAACGCGGACTGTAGTTTGTCGCGGAAGGCGGTGATGGTCATTTCGACGTGGCTGTAGTAATTCGGCACGGCGTCGGCGTTCTCCGGCGACGATACGGGCTGTAAGTAGGGCTTGTCGCCCGACCAGACATCGGAGGACGTGCGCGTAAGGCCCGCCGACGAGGCGTGGAATACGGCCAGAATCGGCTCGCCATCGTAGAGCATGGTTTCGCCGTCGGTTTCCTCGACCGCGGCGCGGAGCTTCTGTTCCTCGTCCTCGGGGAGGTAGCCCCACTTCTTACGCGCGGCGGCGGCGCTCAAATACGCCTGACAGCATGCCGGACTGGTACAAATATCGGCCTTGTCGCCGTGCTTGCTCCCGGAGTGGAGCATGTAGCGGGTGTAAGTACGGGCCGCGACGGCCTGCGCCTTGAGGGCCTCCAATTCAAAGTAGCCGGGCATTTCCCCGCGCAGGACGCACACGAGATACTCCTGCATGGACATCACGGAAACCTCGTCGTTTTTCTTGTCCAAGACTTTGAGCATACAGTCCTCGTCTAGCTGACCGGAGAATATTTCCGGGACGGTCTCGGGTTCGGGCATGGGTTCGGGTTCGGGTTCGGGCATGGGTTCCGGTTCGGGTTCGGGTTCCAGCGGGATTTCGACACCCGTTCGCACGGCCTCGGCCTCGGTGAGCATGTCGGAGAGCGTGACGGCATTACTGCGGTTGTCGCCTGTGAGCAGGAAGGGCATAAGGAACAGCGCGACGACCAGTCCGGCGGAGGCGGTCATGACGGTATGGAGTGACTTAGGGAGCGTATCACGGCGGCGCTGTCTGCGGCGGGCACGGCGGCGCGGGGCGGTATCGGTATCGCGACGGCGCACGGGGGCGGCGGTGTCGGTATCGGGACGCGTCGGGGCGTCTATGTCGGCGCGCGCGGGGGTATCAGTAGCGCGGCGGCGCACGGGGGCGGCGGTGTCCGTATCGGGACGCGCGGCGGTATCGCGGCGGCGCGGCGGATTGGCGGGGATGGTCCGTACACGCTGGGACGGTATCTGATTCGGAAAGTCTTTCATGAAATCCCTCCTTGACCGGCAGGCCGGACGTTTTGCAAACAGTCTATGCGTCCGGCGCGTCGAACAGGCCCGACCGGCGTCATTATTTTAGCACAACTTCCGCCACCGCGCAACCCATTTTCCGGAATCTGTAAAGGAAGATTGTCACGGGTGCGCGAAAAAGCCTCCCCCGTGTCAACGGGGGAGGAAGACGTGCCAAGCAAAATGTTACGGCTCATGGAAACCACGTATCCACACAAGTTTGGATATCGTCGCTCCAACGGGTTTCGTCCGCCGCGCTTTCGCAGAACGTCAGGACGCAGTCCAGAAAACGGCGAATATCCGTCGGCGCGGGGCGCGGGTCACGGCGGGAAGTTGCAAGCAGTTTCATAAACTGTTCTAATCTCAGCGGAATGATTTTCGATTTCCCTCCATACAAGGCGATATTCACATGGTTCAAGCCGTAAAAGTGGGCAAGCGTGGCGGAGTTGATTTTCGGCGCGATGAACAGGCAGTACGTATCCTTGCCGCACTTTTCTTTCAGCCTGCCGTAATGCCGAGCGACGGATTCGCCTTCCGCCTCAAACTGTCGCTGTCCGGACTGTAAGGTTACTTCCACGGATAAAGAGAAGTTGCCGTAATCGCACTCAATGTCGGGCATATTCCCGGCGGCAGTGGAAAGCGGCTGTCCGACATCATCGAATTGAAAATTGCCCTTGATATCCCCGCCGTTCAGCATGGTCATGGCTCGCCAAGTGTTGTATTCAAACATCAGGGGCGCGTCGTAACAGTCTTTCGACGCAATCGCGCGGAATGTGTCGACAATATCGGCGTACAGGGCGCGGGACTTGATTTGACCAACCTGTTCCTGAATGGCGGTTTCCTTTCGCGCGGCGGCAACCCCGTCGCGCAGGTCTTTCAGCGCTTCCAGAGAATAGCCGCGCAAGTCGCGCTCCGTGTAAGCGCCCGTCTGTACAATGGCGTCCTTGATATTCCGAACTTTATCCGCGTAGAGCGCGGGCGTGTCGGCGGAAAACAGATATTTTTTATACTGCTCCTCATCGTCCACAAAAACGGGGTCTCTGCCGACGGTGTGCAAAATGTAGTCGACATCAGCCTCCTTGTCGGCAAAGACAGAAATCGTTTTCCTGTTGTAGGCGATGGAGACAAGCCCTGTATAGCGTAGATAACGGAAACAGGCGTCGGCGTAGTCGCGCATATTACCTTTCTGGGTCTGGATGAAAGTCGAAAGACTTGCGTCTGTAGTCTCCCGCGTTTTGGTTTTGCCCGCCGCGATTCTCTCCCGGTGAATGTCCAGTACGGCGTTTGTCCAAATTTCGTGGATGAAGCGTTTGTATTGTCCCTTGCGCTGTCCTTTGGCCTCTCTAAATTCCAGAATGCGCTCTTTGATAGCCTCATATTTGTGGTAGTCCGTCATTTGCAGGGCGAAGATTTTCAGTTCGTCGAACGTCAGGTACTCAAGCTCCCGGATAAGGCGGAGGATTTCCAGATACGGACGCACCCAAAAAACGCCCTGTATATTCCCGTTTTCCCGGTGCAGGGGGGACGGCACCTGAAATTTTAAGAGCTGGCGTAAGAAAATCTCCTGCGGGCGTTTCCCGTAGACGAAGGCCTTTCCGGCCTCGGTCAGTTCGATGCATGGCGTCAGATTGACAAATCCCAGCGCCTTGGGGGCGCGGTTGATTCTGTCGCGGGCGCTGAAATCCTTCTCACCGGCGGAGCCTTTGCCCTGAAAAAACGGGCTTTTCGCCAATTCGTTCGTAAAAAGCTGTTGCGTTTCCTGTGTCCACGCCTCGCCGCCGAACTGTTCCCAGAGAAGTCGGATTTCCGGTATCATTTTCGCGGGCGTCCGGGGAGAGGTCGTAAAAAACAAAACCGGATTTCGCAGTATTGCCATGAGTTCGCCTCCTGTCACTCGTAATTCCTTACAATCATGTGCATTGTGTCGTTCTTGAAGCGGTTCCGGATATTCACGGCGTAGCTTTTGTAATACTCGCCGGAGACGGAACCCGCGTATAATTCCTCCGTCAGGGGGGTTTTCCCGATAATCATCAGGGCTTTGCAGGGGAGATTCCGGAAATCGGCGGCCAGGCGTCTGTGTTCGGCCTCGTCGAAGTCGCGGTTGCCGTAGTCGTTGAAAACACAGTCATAGGGAGGGTCTAAGAACATAAAGTCCTCATTCCCCGCCATTTGAAAGACCTGACTGTAGTCCGTGTTGAGAATCTCCGCGCCGCGCAAAAGGTCACTGTGCCCCTGCGTGACAAGGTGTGTATTGAGATTCGGATAGCGCCCGAACGGCACGTTGTACTCTCCGGCGCTGTTATAGCGTATCATGCCAGAATAGGCCGTCTTGTTGATGAAGAAATACAGCACGCTGTCCAGATAATCGCTTTCGCGCAGGTGGTTGAAGGAGTCGCGCATACGGTAGTAGAGGCTTTCATTGTTATTCTCCGCCCGTTCGCCGGGGCGGAGGGCTTTCAGGCGTTTGTATTCCGCCTGATTGCTCTCATACGTCCGCTCTATCTCGTCGAGTTGGTGCCGCATAAGCGGATACTGGTCACGCAATTGGAGATAAAACGTCATAAGGCGCTGATTAATATCGTTAATCAACGCTCTGCGAGGTTCCAGATGGAAGTAGACGGCACCGCCGCCGAAAAAAGGCTCAATGTACCTGTCGAAATGCTGGGGAATATACGGTAAAAAGCGGGGGATTTCCCGCAACTTTCCGCCTCTGTATTTCAATACCGGATTCATGAAAGGCCCCCTTTGCCCGTGTGACACCCCGACAGTTTAACACGTTTTTCATCTTGTGTCCACCCTTCCGCGCGAAAAAGCAGACATAATCGTTGGCAGAGTCGCGTAGCGACAGAGGGGGCGAATGCCCCCTCTGTTACTGCGCAAGCTGTATGATTCTGTCATAGAGGAGTATGTAGCGGTTCTCGATGACGTAGTTGCCGTGGTAGTGCCCGAAGAACCAGCAGTCGAACGTACACTTTTGGGCAATCTCGTCGAGGAAGTCGGTCAGGCGGTTGACGAGGTAGGAGCCTGTAGACTGGGCCTCCGTGAGGTCGAACAGGTTCTGTATGGACGTGGGCGCGCAGTGGGTGACGACGTAATCGACGGCCCACCCGGCGCGGTCGAGGCTGTCAAGGGCGGTACGGTACTCGTCCTCATTGGGCAATTCCTCGGGGAACCACGTTTCGCCGCGAATCCAGTAGACGTTCTTCCGGTACTCGTGCCACTTCCGCCGGACGGAGAATAACGGGTCGGCGCGTTCGAGTATGGGAATCTCCCGACTGCTGGCCCCGCCCATCGTGAAGAACCGTTTGCCGTCGAGGTCGAAAATCTGCCCGCGCTGGAGCAGGCGAATCGACGGGCGGACGCGCCGCGTCAGTCCGCCGTGCCACTCCTCTACCGGACAGCCCGACAACAGCGCGTAGTTCTCGTGGTTGCCGGAGACGAACAGCGTCGTAAAGGGGCGGGCGTCGAGCCAGTCGAGGAGTTCGTTTTCCTCGGGGGAGCCGTCCCAGACGCCGCCGAAGTCGCCGCAGATGAGCACGTAGTCACTCTTGCGCAAACCGGACTGTTCCGGGAAGGCGTCCTCCTGAAACCGGGAGAAATCCCGGTGGGTGTCGCCCGTGAGATAGACTGCCATAGTAGGTCTCCTTGTCTCTGAAAACGGCGGAAAGTCCCCCGGCGCGGGGCCGGAAAGGACTTTCCAGTAACCTCAGTCCACGATATCCACGGAGACCCGCGTACCGGAACGCTGGCCGCAGGCGTAGAGCAGTTTCCGGATTTCGCGGGCGATACGCCCCTGCCGTCCGATGACCTTGCCCATGTCGTCCGGGGCCACGCGCAGTTCGAGGGTCAGTTCCTGCTCGCGCTGGACTTCCGTCACGCTCACGGCGTCGGGGTGTTCGACGAGATTCCGCGCGATGTAGAGGAGTAAGTCTTTCATGCGGGGCCTCCGGAATCAGCTCAGAACCTCGACTTTTTTGAGCAGGGCGCGGACGGTATCCGTCGGCTGCGCGCCGGACTTAATCCACGCCTTGGCGCGGTCGGTGTCGAGCTTGATTTCCGCCG
>CAMHDB010000015.1 GCA_946183715.1 uncultured Oscillibacter sp. | reverse complement strand
ATTTGTCCGTCCGGAGCTTTAACTGCCTCAAACGCGCCAACATCAACACCGTGGAAGACCTGATTTCCAAAACCGAGGACGAAATGATGAAAGTCCGGAATCTGGGGCGGAAATCGCTAGAAGAGGTCATGAACAAACTCGAAATGATGGGCCTGCACCTCGCCAGCGAGGACGCCCCCTCGTGACATCCTGACAAGAAGGAGGAATGGAATATGCCTGCCAACCGCAAACTCGGCAAGCCGACCGACCAGCGCAAGGCCATGCTTCGCCAGCAGGTCACGGATTTTCTGGACTACGGGAAAATGGAAACGACCGTCGCCCGCGCCAAGGAAATCCGCTCCCTCGCCGAAAAAATGATTACCCTCGGCAAAAAGAGCGACCTCGCCGCCTACCGCGCCGCCATGCGTTTTATTACCCGGGAGGACGTGTGCAAGAAGCTCTTTAAGGAAATCGCGCCCGGCTATACGGAGCGCAACGGCGGTTATACGCGCATTGTGCGCACGGGCGTGCGCCGCGGCGACGCCGCCGAAACCGCCATTCTGGAACTGGTTCGCTGACGCAATACGCAAAGGGAGGGCTTGCCCTCTCTTTTTTGTCGCCTGACGAACTTGGCGAAACGCCGGGAAAATAACCTAAGACCGGAATCGCATACTGTGCAAAACGCACAAAAAGGAGGGCGCGCCGCCCTCCCTTTTTTGATTCGGTAACGTTTTGTTTTCAAATTGTTCACATTTTTTTACTCGAAACCCCTTGCAATTTGTCGGGAAATGGGGTATACTGTCAGCATAGGAACACATAGGGCGGCGGCTCGCGGGATGGTACCAACATCACGCAAGCCTACATTGAGTGAGAGCTGTTAATCGAAACACTCAACACACCGGACTTTGTCCGGACCGCGGAGTCATTATACCCGTATCAAGGGCGTTGTTGCAAGCAGGGGAACGTTGCCGAACTCGGTTTCCCTCGCCGGACGCGCCGCGCGGGTCGTGACGGTCGCGGAGTACGCTTTACGAGGGAAATCGGCGCGGTTTGCTCCGAATGCCTTCCGGGCGGCGTTGAGTGCAATCACTTGACGCCGCCTCGTGTGTTCTGACAGAACCGCCGGAGTGGGACGCCCGTCCTGTATCCGGCCTGTCAGGACTACATGTCAAGGAGGGCAAACTATGAAAAAACTGAATACCAAGGGCTTCACGCTGGCGGAATTGCTGATTGTCGTCGCGATTATCGCTGTCCTCGTCGCTATCTCCATCCCCGTGTTCAACAGCCAGTTGGAGAAGTCCCGCGAGCAGACGGACATCGCCAACATCCGCGCCGCTAAGGCCGCTGCTATCGTGGGCACTATGGACTGGAAAATCGACCTTAATGGCACGTTGACAAGTATCGATTCGACGAAGAGTTACTACTATGATGCCGCTAAAGGTACCTTTGTATCGGGTGCGGCTAATAAGCCCTCTGTAGGCTATGGCAAAGGCACTGGTGCAAATGGTGGATGTCAGGCTGTAGACATGGGCACTACGGCCAGTACAGCTTCATATACGAACGCCACAGTTGCGCAAAACAAAGTACTCAAGTGTACTTTTAAAGCCGCAAAAGCCGCAGGTACAAGTGCCGGTGGCGGGGCTACTGCCGCGACAGCCGCAACCTATGCGTTGGAGTGGACCTAATCCCATACACGCAAGAATCCCTATACCAGATAACTGAATTACTGCCGGACGCCATTTTCGGCGTCCGGTTCGTCATGTAGGAGGACAACTATTGTGAAACAGCGACTGAAAAAGGCGTTGGGAATGTTTCCGATTGCTTTTCCTCTGGTCTTTGCACTTCTGTTTTTAGCCTATCTCCCGCCGCGCTTTGATATAGTTTTGTATACAGATAACATTATCGGAGAGGGTATTTGTAGCACTTATCTTTGTTCTCCGACGAGTTTTTCCCCGTTTTACGAAAGCACTTTCTATTTTGGAAGCGAACTCAAACAAGTAACAATTCAGGGCTATCACTACGACGTAAACCCCATAGAACTGAAAATTTCCGACGTGTCGCAGGTAGATATACAGGGCTTTGACTTAAAAATATGCGGTATTCCTGTTGGGCACACTGACATAAAAGATATGATTCCGAAAGGGACATATGAGGGCTTATCGGTTTCACTTCATGACGATATGGCGCGTTTGACATTCGATAATCCGGATGAAGGAATCAGTATCGGTATCAATCCCCGTATTCCGCTGTGGTTCTGGCCCTGCTACTGGCTACTGCTTGTGGGGGTGTCGCTTCTGGTCTCCGCGGGGCTGGGTGCGCTGTGCGAACGTTACCCCGCTGTCCGTCCGCACCTGCTCGGCGCGTTCGGCATTATGGGCGTTATGCTCGCCTGCGCGTTCTTCTGCGGAAGTCTGCCCTATGTGAACTACCTCTATTTCGTCCTGAACTGGCTCCTGTTGTTCAGTCTGGCCCTGCTCCTCGGCGCGCTGACGGCTCCCTTTGTCGCGACGCCCCTTGTCATGGTGTTCACGCTGATTTGGTATATCGCCAACTACTACGTGATAGCCTTCCGGGGCAAGCCCGTCATGCCCGCCGACTTGAAGGCAATCGGCACCGCGCGGGAAGTGCTCGGCGGCTACAGCCTCGTCCCCCCGTGGCAAATGCTCTTCGGCGTCGCCGTGACGGCGTTCTACTGCGCCGCCGTCGCGCGGGCCTACTGGGCGAATCGCGGGGAGGGCGTGCCGTTCCGCGCCGAACTCCCCCGGCGTGGACTGTTCGCCGCCGTCGCCGTCCTGCTGATTGCGCTCGGCGTACACAACCCGATTTTCGATTCCCTGACCGCGTTCCAGTGGGACGCCGTATTACTGAAAGAGTTCCACCGGGAGGGCATGGTCTTAACGTTCCTGAACAGCGCGTTCAGTTCGAGAGTGACGACGCCGGAGGGCTATTCGCGGGAGGCCGTCGCGGAGTACCTGTCGGAGTACGGGGACGCGCCGACGCCCACGGACGGAGTACGCCCGACGAATATTATCATGGTCATGAATGAGGCGTTTTCCGACCTGCGCGACGTGGGGCTTTCGGCGGAAATTGATGTCATGCCGTTCATCGACAGCCTGCGGGAGAATACCGTAGAGGGCAACTTGTACGTGTCTGTCTTCGGCGGCGGGACGTGCAACACCGAATTTGAGGCCCTGACCGGGAACAGCCTCGCGTTCATGGGGCCGGGCGCGTACCCGTACACGGAGAACGTCACGGACGCGCTGTTTTCGCTGGCGTCCTACTTCCGCGACGCCGGATACCGTACCGACGCCTTCCACGCCAATGAGGCCGGAAACTGGAACCGGAACATGGTCTACCCGAATCTGGGCTTTGAGCGCTTCCACGCTATCGAGGAGTTCCCGCCCTTCACCGATGAGCTGTACTTGCACGGACACCCCGCCGACATTGCCGATTACCTGTTCATGGAGGACGTGGACGCCGAATCCGCCGGGACGCCCCGTTTCCTGTTCGATGTTACCATGCAGAACCATTCCGACTACCAGCGCTGGGAGGACGTGGCGGAGGCCGATTCCGTGCGCGAATACGGCTCCGAACTCTACCCCGACACGCGGATTTACCTTTCTTTAGTCAAGGCTTCCGACGACGCCGTACAGCAACTCGTAGAAACCTACCGCGACAGCGACGAACCGACGATGATTATCTTTTTCGGCGACCACCAGCCGGGTCTCCCCGCCGTCGCGCAACAGGAGTTCCATACCGAGCTGTTCAGTCAGATGGACATTTTCCGGACAAAGTTCTTTATCTGGACGAACTACGAGACCCCGGCGGAGGAGCATGTGCAAATCAGCGCGAACTATCTGCCGTGGCTGATTCTCGAACGCGGGAATTTCCCGTTGCCGCCCTATGTACGGATGTTGGAGGAAGTCCACGAGAAATACCCCGTGATTTCGTCACAGGGTGTCATGGACGCCGACGGCGTAATTTATAGCGGCGTGGCGGAGCTGTCCGGCGAACCGCTGATTCAGAAGTACCAATATGTACAGTACGCGAACCTGTTCGATGAACTCGACGCGGCGTGGTTCGCGGCCTGATGGAACGCCTCCCCCGGAAACGGGGGAGGCGTCGTCATATCAAGTCCCCGGCGGAATCCGTGCGCAAGGGAAGCGCGGCGAAAATCTCGGCTTCAATCGCGCGGTACTCCGTCGCCGTCCGGAAGCGCCGCATAGCCTTGTTTAGCCGCCGGGCGTCGTCGAACAGGTGTATCAGATAGAACCAGACTTCCCGCATACGTTGTGCGGCGTGTCCGGTCTGCCCGTCGTAGAAGGCGGTATAGGCGTCGAACAATGCCGCCGTAAAGGCGCGGAGTTCGTCGCGGGAGGCGGGCGGCCCGCCCCGGAGTTTCCGGAACAGCGCCGGGTCGGCAATCGCCCCGCGCCCAATCATGACGGCGTCGGCGTCGGGGAAGCGTCCCGCGAACGCGGCAACCTCCCCGACCGTGCGCAAGTCGCCGTTGTACGAAACCGGGTTACAGCTTTCCCGCAGTGCGCAGGCGAACGCGTCGTAGTAGAGGGGGCCGCTGTACTTGTCCTTGCGGACGCGTACATGGAGCGTCAGACTTGCCAGCGGGTAGCGGTTGAAAATCTCCAGCAGGCGCGGGAACTCGTCCGGGTCAACAAACCCGATTCGCGCCTTGACCGACAGCGGGATACAGACTTTCCCACAGGCCCCGTCAAGAAGCGCGTCGAGGGCGTCCGGATTCGCCAGCAGTCCCGCGCCCTTGCCCTTCGCCGTAATCGTCCCCGACGGACAGCCCGCGTTCAGATTCAGTTCCCGGTAGCCGTAACTCCGCGCCGTCTCCGCCGCCCATACCAATTCCGGCGCGCGGTTCGTCATCACTTGCGGGACTAGTACCGTGTCTGGGTTGTTCTCCGGCGACAGCTCCGCGCGCTCCCGCTTGGTAATGAGGTGCTCTTTCGTCGGGGAGAAATACGGGATAAAACAGCGGTCGGCCCCGCCGAAATGCCGTTGCCATACGCGCCTGTAGACCGCTTTCGTGATACCGTCCAGCGGCGCGAAATCATAGCGTCGTATCATGATTCAAATATCCTGTTTCCGCGAGGGTTTTCCATAAACTTGACAGCTCCTTAAATTTCGGGTATAATCCTAGAATAAGTAAGGAGGTGAACCTGTGCCTAATTCGCTGAATTTCTACCGGGACGCCCATAAGATGGCTGACAGAGCCATTGAACAAGCGCAAGAAGTATATGAAACAGTCCGTAGTGACCCGGACACCGAAACAAGAACCGGAGTAACCAGACGTAACCTCCGCGGCATTGTTGTGAAACGAACCTTCACAAGATTCCTGTCTGTTCCCAGCGAATATTACGAAGCAGTAAAAGACGCGCTTGCCGCATTGTATGACGCCCGCGCTGTCGTCCGCTTCATGATTCATCACCCGAATATGCCGGGTCAAACTTCAAGAGACAGGTTTCAATCGGAACTTGAGAACATCGAAAGAAACATACAATCTATGAACCGCTTGAAACGGGTAATGTCCACAAAGTAGCGCGTGTCACGGACTGCGCAAGAGACGGTTTGGGAGACGGAACCGTCTCTTGCGGCTTGTTTATTTCGCGCGTTGCAGGACTTCCAGCAGAAAGCGCCATACGCGCTGTACGGACGAAATGCGCATACGCTCGCGGGTGGTGTGGATGTCGAGCAGGTCGGGGCCGAACGACACGCAGTCGAGGCCTGGAATCTTGTCGGCGAAGTAGCCGCACTCCAGCCCGGCGTGTACGGCCTCTACTTTCGGCTCCGTGCGGTACAAGTCCCGGAACGCCTCCACGCACAGTTGACGGATAGGCGAATAGGGCTGAAAGCTCCATGCGGGGTAGTCGCCGCTGATACGTAATTGCCCCGTTACGCCCGACTTCCGCCGCCCGTTCCCGGCTTCCGTAAGCCCCCGGAGACGCTCCACAAGCGCGGCCTTCTCGCGCGTGTCGCTACTCCGCACACAGAAAGACGCCGTGACGGCTTGCGGCTCCGTGCGCAGGATACCCAGATTCAGCGACGTTTGCACGAGGCCGGGCAAATCGGAGCTCATGGACTGTACGCCGTTCGGCGCGGCGGAGAGAAAGTGTACGATACGCTTTGTGGCGTCGGCGTCCATGCACATCACGGCGACGGAATCCGTGACTTCCACGGTCAGGCTGGGGTCGGTGTCCCGGAACTCCCGGCGAAGTGTCGCGGCGTACTGCTCCACGGTGCGGCGTACTCCCAGCGGTTCCGGGGTTACGATTTCGCCGTCGGCCGCGACGGGAATCGCGTTATCTTTCGCGCCGCCGTTTGCGCGTACCAGCCGCACGGACGCCGTATTCGACGCCTCCCGCAGAACACGCCCTAAAAGCATATTGGCGTTAGCACGGCCCTTGCCGATTTCCATGCCGGAGTGTCCGCCCGTGAGGCCGTGTATCGAGATATGCAGGGCGCTCCCGGCGTCCGACGCCGACTCCCAGCGCGGCGTAAACGCGCAGACAGCCGTACAGCCGCCCGCACACCCGGCGGTGAAAATCCCCTCTTCCTCCGAATCCAGATTCAGCATACGCCGCCCGCGCAGACGCGACGCGTCGAACGCCGCCGCGCCTAACATGCCGATTTCCTCGTCGGAAGTCATGACGCATTCGAGGCGGGGGTGCGGAATGTTGGTTTCCTGTAGGATTGCGAGCATCATGGCAATTGCGATTCCGTCGTCGCCGCCGAGGGTCGTCCCCTTCGCCGACAGGAAATCGCCGTCCATTTTGAGTTGCAGCGGGTCGCGCTCCATGTCGACGGGTGCCCACGCCTCTTTCTCACAGACCATGTCCAAGTGTCCCTGTAAAATGAGGGTTTCGGCGTTCTCGTAGCCGGGGTAGGGCGGCGACACGATTACGATATTATTCGCGCCGTCCTGCCAGTGTTCGAGGCGGTACGATTCGGCGAACGCGGCGCAAAAGTCGCTGATGGTTTTCGTATGCCGCGAGCCGTGCGGGATAGAGCACAGCGCCTCGAAGTAGCGGAAAACGGAAATCGGCATGACGTATTCTAACACGGGTTTCATCCTTTCTGGTTCTTTGTTACTCTGTCTCCCACGGGGCGCGCTGGACTGCCGAGCCGCCGAGGCCGAAATCGTCGGATACCGTTCCGGTGTCGCGTTTGAGCATGGTTTCCATGACGCGGATGTCGCTGTCGATGTCCATCGTGTCGGCCTTGTAGAGTTCGTCCAACTGGTGGGAGAAGCCTTTTAGAATCATGTCCATCGTGTCGGAAATGCGCTGTTTGGATTCGCGGAGGTTGTCGCCCTCGACGCCGGCGGCCTCGAATTTCGCGTAGGAATCCAACAGCTTTTGCGTCGTGGGCAGGTAGTACGTCATAAACGTGTCCATACGCTTGGCCTTTTCGGGGTCCTCCTCCATCGCGCGGAGAATCCGCCCGACGATGTTCTCTAAGCGGTCGATTTTCGCGGAGAGAATCGGGTCGGCGATTTTGTCATTGGCGCGGCGGATGTCGCGCAGAATCCCGGAGTAGCCCTCGCTGACTTCTACGGGCGTCTCGTCGTGCGCGTGACGCTCCTGCCATTCTTTGTCGGCGTCCGTGCTCTTGAACAGGTAGCCCAATTCCTGATTCAAATACGCGCTGTTGCCGAAATAGTTCAGTGTCAGCATTTCGCGCAAGTCTTTCTGCACCTGCTTGCGCGGTACGCCAGAAATGCGCGACAGTTCGTCCATGTCCACGGCCTCCCGCTCGCCGATAATCGGCAAGTAGGCGGCGTAACGCTTCTGTTCGCTGTCGGTCTTGAAGGCGTTGAAGCCCAGCGCCACGCCGCCCAGAATGAACGCCAGCGCGGTCATAATCCCGGCGATGTCCAGCGCGGCGATTTCGGCGCCGATATCGGTAAAACCTACCAGCCCCAGTATGACGGCCACGACTTTCATCCAGCCTGTACGGACTTTTTTCGGGTTCGGGGGAATCGTGATATCCGCCTCCGGGGCGTCGGCGTACTTCGGCTTATTGATACGCGTATCGACGCTCTGCGTGGGGAGCTGCATGGGCGCGTACTGCTGTAAGGAAGGCTCGTTGACTGCGGTCGACTGCCCCCCGCCCGCGAACAGCCGCAACAACAGCAACGCAAGTCCGACCGGGGCGGAAATCAAAAAGGCCGCGCCGACTGCCCACCACGGGATTTTCTTCCCGTCGAAATTTTTCAGGAAATCCATGTGTCAGTCCCCTTTCTTCCGGAACGTCTGCCGGGAGCCGTTCTCGCGGACGATAACCAGATTGTCAAGCTGGCGCTGTAGACTGCCCGTCACGGCGTCGAGGTACTCCCGGCGGAGGCGGGCGCGTTCGCGCTGTTCGTCGTCGGAGAGCGGGCCCGCCTTCGCCTTGCGCGCGAGTTCGTTGATACGGTCTATTTTTGCCTGTTCCATAGCGTTCCTTTCCGCGTCGTAAAAATTCCTCTCCGCGTCAGAGATAACGCGTGATAAAAATCGGAAAGCGTCCTTTCCGGGTGGGTTCGCCGACGCGCGAGAGTACGAAACGCCCGTAGCCCCGCGCCGTGATACAGTCGCCGGGTTTGAGGGGGCGGTCGGGTTTCGCGCAGTCCGCCCAGTTGACTTGCACGCGCCCGGCGTTGACGAGTTCCGCCGCCTTCCCGCGCGGAATCCGGAACCCCGACGAAATCACGGCGTCCAGCCGCACCGAGGAGACCGTGTCGCGGAGTTCCCGCACGGGGCGCTCCGGGACGGTTACGTCGTCGAGTTCGAGCGCGGAGACTTGCAAGCGTACCCGTCCGGCGGCCTCCCAGTTTTGCAACAGGAATCCCCGCACGGTGTCGAGTACCAATACGTCCGCGCTGGCGGCGTTTACATAGATATCCCCGGTTTTGCCCCGGACGATACCCAGCGCCATTAAACTCCCGAGCAAGTCGCGGTGTGAGAGCGATTCGCCGTCGCGCCACGCCGCCCGGAGTGCCCGGACTGGCGAGAGTTCCGCCGAAAACGCGTCACGCTCCATCCAGTCTGGGAGGAAGCACAATACCCGGCGTTCCGCGCCGTCGACGCCGCCCGTAAACAAGTAGCCGTCCTCCGCCGCGCCCGAGAGCGTCAGCAAGTTCCGCACAAGCGCCTGTTCGCGCGGGGAGAGGAAGTCCGTCGACACGGGCGCGCCGTGGTTGCGGGCCTGCCGCTGTCTGTCCAGTACGCGCGCGAGTAAGAGCCGGTCGTCGCCCTCCGCCCGGAGACGGTCTAAGAGTGATGTCCTGTCCATATCCTCCCCCCTCTCACGCTATTATAACGGTTTCGCGCCGCGAAAACAAGCCCTCTAACGCCGACTTTCGCCCCGCCGCGCACGCAATCCGCGCTTGACAATTACCACGTCATAGTATATCCTGTTAAAGCATGTTTTCGCTACGGGAGGGACGCGTATGGCATGGATAGAGATAGCGGAGGAGTTTCTGTACGAACTGGTACAGGTCTGCACGATGTTAATGGAGCTGTTCGGAATCTGCGTGCTGGTCTCGACCGCCGGACAGTGCTTCTACAAGTGGCTCCGGCGCTCCGGGGGAATCCGGCTGACGCTGGCGCAGGGAATCGCGCTGGCGCTGGAATTCAAGATGGGCGGGGAGGTACTCCGTACCGTCGTCGTGCGGGAGTGGTCGGAACTGGGCATTCTGGGCGCAATCATCGTACTGCGCGGCGTGCTGACGTTCCTGATTCACTGGGAAATCAAGAACGAGGAAACCGCGCTGGAGCGCGAAAAGGCCGGGCAAAGCGGCGAACTCTAAGAAACCGCACATGTCCGGCCCTAACCACGACAGGAGGGAATTACAATGGGCTATCAGGAAGAATACGCGCGCAAGCTCACGACGCCCGAGGAGGCCGTCAAGGCCGTGCGGAGCGGCGACTGGGTCGACTACGGCTGGTGTGTCTGTACGCCGCGCAAACTCGACGAGGCGCTCGCCAAGCGCTGGCAGGAACTGACGGATGTCAAAATCCGGGGCGGGATTCTGTTGCACCGTCCGGCGGTGTTCGACGTGCCCGACGCCCCGGAGCATTTTGTATTCAACTCGTGGCACATGTCGGGCGTCGAACGGAAGGCAATCGCCGAGGGCGTCGCCTTCTACAGCCCCATCCGCTATTCGGAACTCCCCGGCTACTACCGCGACGAAATCCGCTCGCTGGATGTCGCCATGTTCCAAGTGGCCCCCATGGACGCCCACGGCTACTTCAACTTCGGCCCCGGCGGGTCTCATCTGCAAGCCGTCTGCGAGGTGGCCAAGAAAATCATCGTGGAAGTCAACCGGAATGTCCCGGTGTGTCTGGGCGGCTTCGAGCACTGCGTACACATCAGCGACGTGGACATGATTGTAGAGGGCGACAACCCGCCTATGGAGGAACTCGGCGGCGCTACGATTCCGTCCGAAATCGACCTCGCGGTCGCGAATCTGGTCGTGCCCGAAATCCCGAACGGCGCCTGCCTGCAACTCGGCATTGGCTCCATGCCCAACACCATCGGAAAATTGATTGCCGAGTCCGACTTGAAAGATTTGGGCGTCCATACGGAAATGTACGTCGACGGCTTCGTAGACATGGCCGCCGCCGGGAAGCTCACCGGAAAGTGTAAGCCGTTCGACAAGGGCCGTCAGGTGTACGCCTTCGCCGCCGGGACAAAAAAGCTCTACGACTACCTCGACAACAACCCCGCCTGTATGGCCGCGCCCGTCGACTACGTCAACGCTATCGCGCGCGTACAGCAGATTGACAACTTCATCTCCATCAACGGCGCGGTCGACGTGGACTTGTACGGGCAGGTCTCGTCGGAATCGAGCGGAACCCGGCAGATTTCCGGCGCGGGCGGTCAGCAGGACTTCGTAATGGGCGCGTACCTGTCGCGGGGCGGCAAGAGCTTTATCTGCATGTCCTCCGCCGTCAGGGACAAGAAGACGGGCGAACTCCGCTCAAGAATCCGCCCCACGTTGCTGGAAGGCTCCGTCGTCACCGCGACGCGGACGAATCTGCAATACCTCGTGACGGAGTACGGCAAGTTCAGCGTGAAAGGGAAATCGACGTGGGAGCGCGCGGAGGGAATCATCTCCCTTGCCCACCCCGATTTCCGCGAGGAACTCATCGCCGCCGCCGAGAAAATGCACATCTGGCGGCGTTCCAACAAGCGCTGATTCCCCTGCGATAACGGAAACGCTTTTCGTTATCACAAGAAACGGAATCGAAATCCGCACTTTCCGATTATTAAAAACGCGTGACGGACGGGATTTCCCGCCCGTCCGCTATTTTTTACAAAATTTTTACGAAATTGACACTTGTAAATTATCCCATGTCATGTTATAATGATAGTGTACGAATCGGAATATCCGGAAACGGAGACGGCGGAGCGAAAACCCGCCAAGGCAGTTCGGAGAGGAGGTCAACCGCTATGTTCAGCATCGGGGACTATGTCGTGCATCCCCTGCACGGCGCCGGGAAGATTGAAGACATTGTGGAGGAGAAGGTCGCGGGCGTCCGGAAGGAGTATTACGTGTTTCATATGCCGGCTGGCAGTCTGGTGCTGAAAATCCCCACGTCCAGCGCCGGGACTGTCGGAATCCGGAACGTCATCACGGAGAGCGAAGCCGACGAACTCATGGAGGCCATCCCGGGCATGACGGTCGAGGCAAACTCCAACTGGAATAAGCGCTATCAGGAGAATTTGTCGCGCCTGAAGAGCGGGGACTTGTACAAGGTGGCGAAGGTGATTAAGTCCCTCGTACAGCGGGAAAGCCAGCGGGGCCTTTCGACCGGGGAGCGGAAAATGCTCTACAACGCCAAGCAGATTATCTGCTCGGAAATCGTGCTGGCCAAGCGCGGCGAATACGCCGACGTGGAGAATATGCTCATGGACGCCATGCGGCAGACGCAGTGACATAGGCTGTCCCTCCGTCGCTGACTACAGGCCAGAGGGGCAAGGCGTAACGAAAACGGAGGGTTGCCCGTGTTTCGACTGTTCAGGAAAAAACGGCCCAAGTGTACGGCGCTCGTCCCGGCGGCGGGGAGCGCCCAGCGGATGAACGGCGTGAATAAGCTGTTCCTGCCGCTGTGCGGCGTCCCGGTACTCGTCCGCACGCTGACCTCTCTCCAACTCTCCCGGCGCGTCGACGAAATCATCGTCGCGGCGCGGGAACAGGACATCGAGGAAGTTTCGCGCCTGTGCAAGGAGTACGCCGTCACGAAATGCAAAAAGGTCATCGTCGGCGGCGCGACGCGCGAGGCGTCCGTTATGCGGGCCGCCATGGAGGCCTCCCGCAGTACGGCGCTCTTGGCCGTACACGACGGCGCGCGCCCCCTCGTCACCCCCGATTTGATTGACCGTGCCATCGAGGCGGCGGCGCGCTACGGCGCGGTCGCGCCCGCGCTACCACTCAAAGATACCGTCAAGCGTATCAAAGAGGGCGGGGAGGTAGACCGTACCCTCAAACGGGAAGCCTTGCGCGCCGTACAGACGCCGCAGGTCTTCGACGCCGACTTGCTCAAAGCGTCGCTTCACGCGGCGTTCGAGGCCGGGGCCGAATTGACCGACGACTGCTCCGCCGTCGAACGGCTCGGAAAAGTCGTGTTCCTGATTGACGGCGAGGAGGAGAATCTGAAAATCACGACGCCCGTCGACATGTTGTTCGCGGAAGCGGTACTCCGGAAAAGGATGGGTAGCGTATGAACGTCTTTAGAATCGGGCACGGCTACGACGTACACCGCGTGGCGGAGGGCCGCCCGCTCGTACTCGGCGGCGTGCCGATACCGTGGGAGCGCGGGCTTCTGGGCCACTCCGACGCCGACGTACTCACACACGCCGTCATGGACGCGCTCTGCGGCGCGGCTCATCTGGGCGATATCGGGCGGCTGTTCCCCGACGACGACCCACAGTACGCCGGAATCAGCAGTCTTGCGCTCCTGCGCGAAGTGGGCGACATATTACAGGTACGCGGCCTCAAGGTCGTCAATATCGACGCGACGATTATCGCCCAAGCGCCGAAACTCGCGCCCTACCGAATGGAAATGGAATGCGCAATCGCCAACGCGCTGGAACTCCCGCCGGAACTCGTAAACGTCAAGGCCACGACGGAAGAAGGCCTCGGTTTCACCGGGGACGGCTCCGGAATCGCGGCGCACGCCGTCGCGCTGTTGACACTCGCCAAACGTTAAATGTTGCCCCTCCCGGACTTGTACTGCCGGGAGGGGCTTTTACACAGGAAACCGTCAGAACGCGAAAAAACGCGTTCTTTTTTTGTGCGTTTCGCCCATTGACCTGAATAGAACAAATGTGCTATTATACGTAAAGAATCGAACGTTCGTTCTATTAAACAACGAGGAGGTGTGGCATATGTCCGGGGAGCGTCCGGATTTACGCCCGGAACTGATGGAGCGCCTGCGCGACCCCGAAACGCGTCAGCGGATAGCCGACGCCCTCATCACGGAGGCCACCGGAGGCCCCCCGGACCCAAAGACAGGTGTCCCGAAAGGCGGCGCGACCGTCATACGCGCCTTTGAGCTCATCCGGGAAATCGCGCTGGAACCCGCGCCCGACCCGTCCGCCGTGGACTGGGACTTGTCACGCTATACGGATATCGAACTGACCGCAATGTTGACACGTCTGGAAGCGTCCGGGGCGGACGGCTGGGAATTATGACGGGCGGCGGCGTCATCCGCGCCGAACTGGTACGGCGCGAGCTGGCCCGGCGGAATTACGCGGCGTGGCTGCGCCTGACGGGCGGCCCGATGTGGATTCCCACGCGGTTTTCGGACTTTCTGGCGCGGGAGGCGCAGACGTTCTTAGAGGCCGACACCGGCAACGCCTACGACATCCTGATACTCGAAACCCCGCCGCAGCACGGGAAGTCCATGACACTCACCGAGGCCCTGCCGGGCTGGGTACTGGTTCGCGCCCCCGAGACGCGCGTCATACTGGCGTCGTACAACGAGGAGAGCGCCGAGCGTTTCGCGCGGCGCAACCGCGAGAAAATCGTCCGGTGGGGTCCTGTTCTTACTGGTGTGACGCCGGGGGGCGTGAACCGGGCCACGGAATACGAATTGGCGGGGCACCGGGGGCGGCTGATTAGCCGGGGAATCATGTCGGGGATTACGGGCAACGCCGCCGATTTGCTGATTGTCGACGACCCTGTAAAAAACCGCGAGGAGGCGGACAGCCCGACGTACCGCAACAAGGTATGGGGCGAGTGGCTGAACAGTCTGAAGTCGCGTCTGGCGGCGGGGGCGAAAGTCATCGTGATTATGACGCCGTGGCACGAGGACGACTTGGCCGCGCGGATACTCCGCACGGAGCGGAATGTGCGCCTGATACGCCTGCCTGTGGAGGCGGAGGCGTCGGACGCGATGGGGCGCGCGCCGGGAGAGGCGCTTTGTCCCGAACTCGGCAAGGACGCCGTATGGCTGGCGCAGTTCCGCGAGGCGTACCTGAACGACCCCGCGGGCGGACAGCGCGCTTGGCTGGCGTTGTACCAGTGCCGCCCGCGCGCCGAACGCGGGAACCTCATCCGCCGCGACTGGTGGAAGTTCTACGACAAACCGCCGGACGCGTTCGGGAGCTGTTGCGTGAGCGTGGACGCGGCGTTCAAGGGCGGCGAGGACAACGATTTTGTCGCCGTGACCGTCTGGGGGCGTCGCGGGAATGACTACTACCTGTTGGAGTGCGTCAACCGGCACTTGGACTTTATCGGCACGCTGGCGGCCATACGGGACGCGCGGAAGCGCTTCCCGGCGGCGCGCGCGGTACTCATCGAGGACAAGGCCAACGGGAGCGCGATACTGGACGTACTCGGGCGGGAGATGTTCTGTATCCCCGTAGACCCGCGCGGCGACAAGCGGTCGCGCGTCTACGGGGCCTCCCCCGCCATTGAGAGCGGACACGTATACCTACCCGCTTCCGCGCCGTGGCTGGAAGAGTATTTAGACCAGTGGACGGCGTTCCCGTCGGGGCGTCACGACGACATGGTGGACAGTTCGACGCAAGCCCTGCACTGGCTGTTCGCGGCGAGCGGGGA